>JACZTE010000187.1 GCA_022573935.1 Chloroflexota bacterium | reverse complement strand
CTGACAGGCGTGTTCGTTTCGCTGGTGGCCGGGTCGGCAGTCTACGTTGCCGTCGGCGAGCTGGAAGGGAAGGCGGAGCAGCTGACCGAGGGGATCATCGCCCTGGTCGCCGTCGCCGTCCTCACCTGGATGATCTTCTGGATACGCCGCCAGGCGCGGAGCATCGGCGGCGAGCTGCGAGGACAGGTGGACCAGGCGCTGGCAGGCGGTACGGTGTTCGGCCTGGCAACCATTGTCTTCGTGGGCGTAGTGCGCGAAGGGCTGGAGACGGCTCTCTTCCTCCTGGCCGTCATCTTCGATTCCGGGGCGGCCAGCACTGCCATCGGCGCATTCGCCGGGCTGGCGTTGGCCATCGTTCTGGGCTATGGCCTTTACCGCGGCGGCCAGCAGATCAACGTTCGCCTCTTCTTCCAGGTCACCGGCGGTCTCATCATTATCGTCGCTGCCGGCCTCCTCAGCAAAGGTGTGCACGAGCTCCAAGAGGCCGGCGTCATCGGCACCTTCCAAGAGCACGTCTGGAATATCAGTGGCAACCCGGTCTTCGGCCACGGAACGCTCTTCGACTTCTTGAAAGGTCTCTTTGGCTGGAGCGCGGCGCCCAGCGTAGAGCAGGTTGCCGTCTGGGCGCTCTACCTGATCGCGGCATCCTGGATCTTCTACCTGGATGGCCGGCTCCCCTTCGGGCTGAGCCAGCGCCTGAGCCCAGGCCAAAGCCTCTCGTCTCAGTCACCCGGCCAAGCCGTCGCAGCGGAGGCGGAGATCGAGCCCGACTGAGCTATCTAGCGCGGCACGAGTTCTCGCCGATCAAAACCAACGCCCCGATAGCCTCGGGGCGCTGTCATCCTGTGGTAGAGGTAGAAGATAGACCTTGGCCGTTTGTCGCTAGGCCGGTGTTTCTTCCGGCAGGAGGCGGACGAAGACTTCGTTCCCCAGCAGACGGCCGCGCTCCGTCAGGCGTAGCGAGCCTTTCAGCCTGAGCTCAGGCCAAAGCCTCCCGCCTCAGTCACCCGGCTGAGCTGTCGCGACGGAGGCGGACCGGTCGAGGTAGCGCCGTGTATCTCAGATGAGGGTACTCAGAGCCGTCCCAGCACGGGCGGCCCTGCTGTCAGTCCCGCTCCCGCGGTACCCGCGGGAGCGTCTCGGCCATGTAGCGACCGACGTACAGCGATGAGCCCAGGGAGATGAGCGCCATGCAGCCGAAGGCCCAGCCGAAGCCGGCTCCGTCCGCAAGGAAGCCCGTGAGCAGGGCGCCCCAGGCGAAACCGGAGTCGCGCCAGAGGCGGTATACCCCCACCGAGGAAGCGCGCCACTGGGGGGCGGCGACGTCGCTGACGACGGCGAGGAGCGTCGGATAGACCAGCGCGGTCCCCAGGCCGAGGGTCGCGGCCGCCAGGAGCCAAGGCCCGAACCCCGGAAACGCCACGAACAGGAGTACCCCCACGGCCTGGATGCTCATCCCCGCGACGATAAGCCGCTTCCGCCCCCAATGGTCGCTGGCGGTGCCCGTCAGGAGCTGGAAGACGCCCCAGGCGGCCGGATAGGTCGCGGCTACCAGCGCGATCTTCGTGAGTCCGAGACCGCCGTCGTCGAGGAGGAGCGGGACCAGGCCCCACACCAGGGCGTCGTTCATCTTCGTCACCAGGCCCGCCTGTGCCGCCGAGCGCAGCGAAGGCTGACGCCAGCTAGACCAGGAGAACACCTGCCGATAGGACAGCGACTGGTTCGCGTGGCCCTTCTGCGATAGCACTTCGTGCCTAACGTGGCCGCGGGTCTCGCGGACAACGGCGAGCGACACCAGCAGGCCGAGCACGGCCAGGGCGGTGGGGAAGAAGAACGGGACGGGCCGGCTGCCAAACACATCTGCCAGCCAGCCAGCGAGCAGGGTCGTCAAGGCGATAGAGGTGTAGCCGGTGAACTCGTTGATCCCGGTCGCCGTGCCCCGCTGATCCGGCCGCACCAGGTCCATCTTCATCGCGATGGTGACCGACCAAGCCAGCCCCTGATTCAGGCCGAGCAGCACGTTGGCGCCGACGATCCACCACCAGTTAGGCGCGAACATCACCAAGAGGGGCACCGGCAACGCCACCAGCCACCCGAGCACCAGCACTCGCTTCCGGCCGATGCGGTCGGCGAGCGCCCCGGCGAAGAGATTCGCCAGGCTCTTCACCACGCCGAAGGTGACGATGAAGGACACGACGACCGCGGCCGTGGCGATGCCGAAGTCGTTCTTCGCGATGTCGGCTATGATGGTGCGCTCCGAGCCGAGCATCCCGCCAATGAACGCGGTGATGAGGACGAGCGAGAGGAACTGGGGAAGGTTGGCCCGTAGGCCTAGACGAACGCTATCAGTGGTGACAGGTAGAGTCACATTCGCCTCCGGGTATCGACTGCTGGACCGCAGTCTTCGCCGCCTGCTTTACCCGAGAGACGAGCCTCAGTGGGAAGCAGGGGCGCTACATCGTTCAGGTGCCGCTGAGATAGATCCGTTGATACATTCGTCGTACTCCGTTGTTTGTAGTGCCGCCTTGGTAGTTGCGAGGCGATCGTTCGGTCACATCGCGGTCGCTCCTTCGCTAGTCGTCGGGCAGGAGGCGGACGAAGACTTCGTTCCCTAGCAGACGGCCGCGCTCCGTCAGCCGCAGCCGGCCCTCCGCGAGCTCCACCAGGCCGGCCGCCAGCGGCTCCTGCAGCCGTTCGCCGAAGGCGTCCATCACCTCGACGGCGAAGCGGCTGCGGAAGGCGGCCAGGCTCACGCCTTCGTTGAGGCGCAGGCCGAGGATGAGCGTGTCGGACATCGCGAGCGGTGGCGTGATCGTCTCGCCGGAGACGACCTGGCGCATTGGCGTGTCGCCGCCGTCGCGCTGCAACGCCTGCCACGACTCCTCGACGAGCGAGAGGTACTGCGTCGGCGAGGCGGCGTTGGCGAAGCGCACTCCGTCCAGGTAGGAGTGCGCGCCGGCGCCCAGCGCCAGATACTCTCGACACTCCCAGTACGTTAGATTGTGCCGGCAGCGACGGCCCGGCAGCGCCCAGTTCGAGATCTCGTACTGCTCGTAGCCCGCGCGGGCCAGCCGCTCTTGCGTCCACTCGTACTGGTCGGCCTGCGCGTCGGGATCGGTCGGTGGCGAGCGGCCGCGTTCGACGTCGCGCGCCAGTGGCGTCCCCTGCTCCACCGTCAGCGCGTAGAGCGAGAGGTGCTCTGGCCCCAGCGCCAGCGCGTCCTCCACGCTTTGCTGCCAGCGCTCCATCGGCTGCTCCGGCAGGCCGAAGATGAGGTCCAGGTTCACGTTCTCGAACCCGGCCGCCCGCGCCGCCCGGAAGGCCTGCCGGGCGTCCTCCGCGGAGTGGATCCGGTCGAGCGAGCGCAGCTCGTCGTCGTGGAAGCTCTGTACGCCTAGGCTGAGGCGGTTGAGGCCGAGATCGAGCAGCCCGCGCAGGTAGGTTTCGTCGACCGAGCCGGGGTTCGCCTCCAGCGACACCTCCGCGTCCGGCGCGATGTCGAAGGCGGAGCGAAGGCCCGCCATGATCGAGCCGTAATCGTCGAGGGGCGTGAG
>JACZTE010000186.1 GCA_022573935.1 Chloroflexota bacterium | reverse complement strand
ACGTCGTTCGCATGAATCCTCCACCGATCCATGAACGACGCTCGCTTTGTCCCCGTCGCGGTGATTGTAGGCCTCGTCGTCTTGCTCGGAGTGGGAGCGTGGCTGCTCGCGCGCACGCCCGGCAGCCTGGTGAACGAAGCGCCACCGCGCTTGGGCGCGACGCTCTCCCCGAGCGACGCTATCGTCACGATCACGGTCGAGCGGGGGGAGAGCGCCCGCGAGATCGGCGAGAAGCTGGAGCAGGCCGGCGTGATCGAGAGCGCCCGCCTCTTTCGCGTGCTCACCGACCTGATGGGGCTGGGCGACGAGCTGGAGGTGGGCATCTACGAGTTCCAGCCCGGCGAGACGGCCCTCATCGCCGTCCGCCGCGTCAGCGGAGGGATTACGGCGTCTCGCGGAGTAACCATCCGCGAGGGGCTGCGCTTGGAGGAGATCGCCGATGTGTTGGAGGAGGAAGGCATCGTCTCCGCCGATGCGTTCCTGCTGGCGCTGGAGGACGAACACGCCGCCTCGTTTCTGGAGCAGCTACCGCCTGATGCCGGACTGGAGGGCTTCCTCTTCCCAGCAACGTATCGCTTCTCGCTGACGGTCAGCGCCCGCGAGGTGGTGCAACGGCTGCTGGGCGCGTTCGATCAGCGCTACCGAGAGGAGATCGAGCCCAGGCTGCGCCCCGACGGCCTCTCATTGCACGAGATCGTCGTCCTCGCTTCGATCATCGAGCGGGAGGCGCAGGTGGCGGAGGAGCGGCCGGTCATCGCCGGCGTCTTCGTCAACCGGCTGGCGAGAGGCATCCCGCTCCAGGCCGATCCCACCGTGCAGTACGCGCTGGGCAACGACCCGGCCAGCGTCGAGCAGTACGGCTACTGGAAACGTGAGCTTTCGAATGCTGACCTGGAGTCGACTTCCCCGTATAATACCTATGCACACTCCGGGCTGCCGCCGGGGCCTATCGCCAACCCAGGGCTCGATTCGATCCTGGCGGCGTTGGAGCCGGCCGACACGAACTACCTGTATTTCTTCGCCCGGCCCGGAGGATGCCACTCCTTCGCGGAGACGCTGGAGGAGCACAACCGGAACGTGAGAGAGACCAATCCTCCGGAGTGCTAGAGCCGGAGTATTAGCGCATGAGGGAGCATTCGTGATGAAGCGCGCAGGAGTTATCGGCGATTCGCTGAGCCACTCGCTCAGCCCGGCGATCATCCAGGCCGCGTTCGACGCCGCCGGCGTCGAGGCGCGCTACGAGGCGTGGAGCACGCCACCGGAGGAGCTGGAGGCCCGCGTGGCCTCCCTGCGCGAGGGCGATGTGCTGGGCGCAAACGTCACGATCCCCCACAAGGAGGCGGTGGCCTCGCTGCTCGATCGGCTGGACGGGCGGGCCGAGACGCTGGGGGCCGTGAACACGATCGTGAACGAGGGTGGCCAGCTCGTCGGCTACAACACCGATGTCGCCGGCTTCGCCAGGGCGTTGCGAGAGGACGCGAACTTCGACATCCAGGGAAAGCGCACGGTGGTGATCGGCGCCGGCGGCGGCGCCCGCGCCGTTGCCCTCGCGCTCGTTGAGGCTAGAGCGTCGATCATCTACGTATGCGGCCGCAGCCCGAGGCGGATCGATAAGCTGGTCGCCGATCTGCGCGGCCTGACGGCCGCCGGCGTCACCATCACCTGGTCGTACTGGCAGGCTGGCACCTTCTTGAGCGTCCTGCCGGAGGCCGAACTGCTCGTGAACTGCACCCCTGTCGGCACGCGCGGCAGCGAGACGGAGAGCGAAAGCCCCGTTGCGTCCGAGTATCTGCCGGCCGCGGGCGTCGTCTTCGATCTGGTGTACAACCCGCCGGAGACGCCGCTGCTGCGGGCGGCGAAGGAGCGGGGAGCGAAGGCCGTCTCCGGCCTGGGCATGCTCGTCTATCAGGCGGCGGAGTCGTTCCGGCTGTGGACGGGGCAAGAGGCGTCCGTCGAGCGGATGCTGGAGGCCGGGCGAGCGGCGCTCGCGGCGGAGGGCTAAGTCATGGCCTGGGGTCTCGCCTGGGGCATGCTGATCGTCGCGCTGCTCTTCGTGTTCATCGGCTACATCCTCTTCAAGGAGACGCGCACGCATCGCTTCTGGCAGAAGCGGGTGGAGGAGGGCGACCTGGAGATGATCAGCCAGCTCGTGCGCGTGGAGGTGGAGCGCTGGCGCACGGAACGCCCGCCCAAGGGCATGCCGGCATCCGTCTGGGGAGGGATCCAGGGCGTGGAGCTGGTGGACCTGGGGCGCGACTACCTCCGCGTCTCTAGCACCGCCGAGCCGCGGTTCGCCCTCGTCGGCGGCGCTCGCCGCCAGGTGACCAGCGCGCTCGACGAGGGGAAGCGGATCACGGCGAAGCTGGCCGAGCGATTCTTCTACGACGTTCCGCACGTGCGGCTGGAGCGGGTGCAGATCGATTGCTACACTACCTTCCACGCGCCGGGCGGCGAAGTCGCCCAGCGCTGCATCCTCAGCACTCTGGCTCGCCGCGTCGATGCGGCCGAGATCGACTGGGAGAACGACCCGCCGGAGGCCATCGCCGAGCAGCTTGGCGCGAGCTACCAGCTCGACAGCCAGGGCGTCGCCCTTCCGTTCGAGCCCGACGAGGAGACGGTGCGGGCCGGCGCAGACGATGTCGGGACCGACGGGCCGGCAAGCGTCTCCTAGGAGCACCGCTATGTTGCGTCACCTCACCGCAGGCGAGTCCCACGGCAAAGGCCTCACCGTGATCATCGAGGGTCTTCCTGCCGGCCTCGCGCTCACGGAGGAGTACATCGCCCGCGAACTGCGGCGGCGTCAGGGCGGCTACGGCCGCGGCCGCCGCCAGAAGATCGAGCAGGACCGCGCGGAGATCCGCTCGGGCGTTCGCCACGGTCTCACGTTGGGCAGCCCTATCGCCCTCCTCATCGAGAACAAGGACTGGGTGAACTGGCAGGACGTGATGGCGCTGGAGAAGCCCGACGCGCCGATCGAGGCGATAACGCGGCTCCGCCCCGGCCACGCCGACCTGCCGGGCGTCGTCAAGTACGGCTTCGACGACGTGCGCAACATCCTGGAGCGCGCCAGCGCCCGCGAGACGGCGGCCCGCGTCGCCGTGGGCACCGTCTGCCGCCGCTTCCTCGAGGAGTTCGGCGTGACGATCCATAGCCAGACCATCGCTATCGACGGCGTCGAGGTGGAGCCGGATGCCGAGCCCGACTGGGAGGCGGTGGATGCCTCACCCGTGCGTTGCGCAGACGCCAAGGCTGGGGAGCGCATGGTCGCCGCCATCGACGAAGCGCGCAACGACGGCGACAGCCTGGGCGGCATCGTCGAGGTGCGCGCTTCCGGCGTGCCGATCGGCCTGGGCAGCCACGTCCAGTGGGACCGCAAGATCGATGGCCGGCTCGCCCAGGCGATGATGAGCCTCAACGCCGTCAAGGGCGTCGAGATCGGCATCGGCTTCGCGGGCGCGCGCCAGCGCGGCTCGCAGGTGCACGACGTCATCCTCCCCATCGACCAGTGGGGCGAGCGGCCCTGGCGTCGGGCGACGAACCGGATGGGCGGCACCGAGGGCGGCATGACCAACGGCGAG
>JACZTE010000185.1 GCA_022573935.1 Chloroflexota bacterium | reverse complement strand
CCTCCCCCGCGGGGGGGGGGGTCGGGGGTGAGGGCGCGTTGCCACTAGATCTTCCCCAACGCCCTCAGGATGCGCTCCGGCGTGATCGGCACCTCCGTCACGCGAGCGCCCACGGCGTCCTCGATCGCGTTGGCGATGGCGGCGGGGCCGGGGATGATCGACGGCTCGCCCACGCCGCGAGCGCCGTAGGGGCCGTCCTCGGAGGGCACTTCGACGATCAGGGTCTCGATCTGCGGCACGTCGAGGGCCGTGGGCATGCGGTAGTCGAGCAGGCCGGGGTTGAGCAGCCGGCCCTGGTCGTCGTAGAGCATCTCCTCCCAGAGGCCGATGCCCATCCCCTGGGTGCTGCCGCCCTGCATCTGGCCCGCCACGGAGAGCGGGTTGATAGCGAAGCCGGCGTCCTGCGCGATGGCCCAGCGCAGGAGCGTGACGTTGCCCGTATCGGGGTCGACCTCCACCTCGGCTACCTGGGCGGTGAAGCCGGGCGCCTGCCGGCGCGCGCTGATGGCGCCCCGGCCGATGATCGGCGGGTAGATCGCGCCGAAGCCTGTCGTGATGCCGGCGAGACGGCGGAAGGCGAGCGACTTCTCGGGCGAGCCCTTCACGCGCACCTCGCCGCCCTGCGACTCCAGCTCCTCCGGGCTCGCCCCCAGCCGTTCGGCGGCGACGGAGAAGATCTGCTCGCGGGCGTCCTCGGCTGCGGCCTTGACCGCTCGGCCGACGGTGAAGAGCGTCTTGCTGCCGGCGCTCATGCCGGCGAAGGGCGCCGTCTTGGTGTCGGCGGTGGTGACGTTCACCATCTCCAGCGGCAGCCCCAGCTCCTCGGCGGCGATCTGGGCGAACGAGGTGTTGGTGCCGGTGATGTCGTTCGAGCCGACGACGACGTTGATCGTGCCGTCGCCGTTCAGCTCCACCGTGGCGCTGGCCGGCTGCAGTCCGCCCAGCCAGCCGCCCACGGCCAGGCCGATGCCGCGACGCTTGCCGTTCGACTCGTGCTGTGCGTCTCTCGAACGCCAGATCTCGCTCTCGCGCACGGCCTCCAGGCACTCCCTGAGGCCGATACGAGTGTAGGGCGTCTTGCTGGGCATCTCGTCGCCCTCGACGACGGCGTTTTGGAGCCGCACCTCCAGCGGGTCGAGCTTCAGCTCCCGCGCCATCATGTCCACCTGGCTTTCAATAGCGAAGGTGACGTTGTGCGCGCCCGGCGCGCGGAGAGCGCCGACGCTCACTTTGTTCGTCACCACCTCGTACACTTCGATCTCCAGGTTCGGGAAGCGGTAATAGCCGCCGATGAGGATGCCCCCGATGACAGTCGCCACGCCCCCGGGGAAGGCGCCGCTATTGTAGACCGCTTTCGCCTGGATGGCGGTGAGCGAGCCGTCCTTTCGCATGCCCGTCTTCAGCTCCACGACGCACTGCGGCGAAGGCGTCGCGCCCACCAGGTCGTCGGCGCGGGTGAAGATGAGCTTCACCGGCCTCCCGACGATGCGGGCGAGGGCCGCGACCAGCGCTTGGGTGAGGAAGATCTTCCCGCCGAACCCGCCGCCCAGCTCCATGCCGATGACGCGGAGCTTGGTCTCCGGGATCTTGAGCATCTTGGCTAGCTGGTCGCGAACGTGGAACTGCCCCTGCGTGGCGGACCAGACGGTGAGCTCGCCGCTGGCGGCGTCGTAGTCGGCTATCGTTGCGTGCGGCTCGATGTAGCCCTGGTGCATCATCGCGCTGCGCCAGGTGCGCTCGATCACGACGTCCGCCTCGGCGAACCCCTGCTCGATGTCGCCGCGGCTGAACCTGACCTGGGAGCCGACGTTGCTGTGCTTGCTCGTCTTCTCCTCCTTGACGTCCACCGTCACGTGGCCTTCGGCCTCCGAGCGGTCGATTTCAGAGATGGGCTTGCGGGCCAGCGGCGAATCCTCTCGCATCGCGTCGATTGGGTCGAGGACGAGTGGCAGCTCTTCGTACGTCACGTCGATCAGGTCGAGCGCCTCTTCCGCCGTCGCGAGGTCGTCGGCGAGGACGGCGGCGACGGGCTCGCCGTAGAAGACGACCTCGTCGTCGGCCAGCAGGCTGTAGGCGCGGCTGGAGAGCCGCTTGGGGTCGAACTTCGGCAGCTCCGCGGCGGTGATCACGCGCTCCACGCCTGCTAGCGCGCTCGCCTTAGCCGTCTCGATGCACTGGATGCGGGCGTGTGCGTACGGGCTGCGCAACAGCTTGCAGTGGAGCATGCCGGGCAGTTGGAGATCGTCGACGTACATCGACTGGCCGGTGACCTTGTGCGTCCCCTCGACACGGGTGATCGGCTTGCCGACAGCGCTACGTTCGGTTGTGCTACGTTCGGTTGTGCTACGTTCGGTCATCGTACTGCCCTCTCTGTCGCCCGATACGCGCTCCTACCGTATTCGCTGGACCGCTCGGCCCTCACTGTACCTAATCGCCCTGTGGCGGGTCGATGCCGAGGGCGGCCGCTGCGTCTCTTAGGACCCCGCGGAGGCGCTCTGCATGCTCGGCTAAGAAGTCCGCTCGACGCCTGTCGTCCAGCTCCCGACTGATGAGGAGAGCCACGTCGAGCATCTCGCTCCTGATAATCACCGCGGCGGGCAGCTCCTCCAGCGCCTCGTTTATGCGTTGGGTGATCTGCTGTGCCTGGCCGTACTCCTCTTCGGCGGCGTCAACGTCTCCTGCCTGGGCCCGCTCGATCATCGTTCCTAGCCGGTCGTCCGCTTCCTGGAACGACGCTGCGTTTAGCGGCGGTACCTCGGCGTCGCCACCGCTGAAGCAGCCGGCGAGAACGGCCGCGGCGGTCGCGAGCAGCAGCCAGCGAAACGCGGCGGGCACCGTCACCTAGGCGCCGCCGCCCGTCGCGGCCGCGATCGCTTCGACGATCTTCGTGTAGCCGGTGCAGCGGCAGAGATTGCCGGCGATAGCCTGGCGGATCTCCTGCTCGTTAGGCTGGGGGTTGCTGTCCAGCAGCGCCTTGCCGGCCAGGATCATGCCCGGGATGCAGAACCCGCACTGGACGGCGCCCTTCTCGATGAACGTCCGCTGTAGCGGGTGGAGCTCGCCGCCGTGTGCCAGCCCCTCGATGGTGACGAGCTCGGCGCCGTCCGCCTGTGGCGCGAGCATCAGGCAGGAGGTGACGACCTTGCCGTTGACGATGACCGAGCAGGCGCCGCAGTCGCCGGTGCCGCAGCCTTCCTTGGCCCCGGTGAGGCGCAGCTCGTCGCGCAGCACCTCCAGCAGCGTGCGGTTCGGCTCGATGTACGCTTCGTGGGAGCGGCCGTTGATCGTGTAGCGAACGGTGCGCTTCTCGGCCATCCTTATGCTCCCTTCGCTCGCTCCAGGGCGATGCCCAGGCAGCGCTTAGTCATGACGCCGGCCAGGTAGCGCCGGAACTCGGCCGAGCCGCGCACATCGGAGATGGGGCGTGCGGCCGCCTGCGCCATCTCCGCAGCCTGGGCGAAGAGCTCGTCCGAGGCCTCGCGATTGGTGAGCGCCTCCTCCGCCTCCTGCGCCCGAATGACCGTGGGAGCGACGGCGCCCAGGCAGATGCGCGCCTTGAGGATAGTATCGGCGTCCGTC
>JACZTE010000184.1 GCA_022573935.1 Chloroflexota bacterium | reverse complement strand
GCCCACTCGGCCTTGCGGAGCAGGGGCAGCGCCGCGCGGATGCAGCGCACGGCGCTCATGGTGGCGATGTTGAAGTGCTCGAAAAAGTCGTCGTCGCTGATCTTGAAGAAGTGCCCGGCTCCAGGGCCCACCGTGTTGACCAGGCAGTTGATCTCGCCCCAGCGGTCGCCGATGGTGCGGAAGGCCTGCTCAATCTCGTCGGCCTTGCCCAGGTCCACGGAGAGGCCGCAGGCGTCCGGAGCGCCGGCCTGCTTCAGCGCCTCGACCGTCTCGTCGAGCGCCTTCTGGCCCCGCGCAAGGATGCACACGCGCGCGCCGTCTTCCGCGAGGCACATGGCGGTCGCCCGTCCCATGCCCTTCGATCCTCCGTTCACGACGGCGGCGGCTCCCTGCAGTCCTAGATCCATTGTGGCTCCTCCTTGTCTCCCTCATCTCCCCGCGCCTGGCGACAGACTTTTCCGCCGCTCCTTCATACGGAAATCGCCACCATAGGTCAAGCGGCGTTTGCGGCTCGCGCTCTCAGGGCGTAAGATTCCCGAGCGGACGGCCTGAGTGGCTGCGTCGAACGAGAGGACGTTGCTGTGGCTAATGGGAACAAGGTCGCGCTCGTCACGGGCGCGAGCCGAGGGATCGGAAAGGGCTGCGCGCTGGCCCTCGCAAGAGCGGGCTTTGACATCGTCGTCTGCGCCCGTACGGTCAAAGAGGGCACGCCCCTCGAACATTCGTCGACGGTGCGCCGGTCGGACACCACGCCGCTTCCCGGCAGTCTCGAGACCACAGCCAAAGAGATCGAGGCTCTCGGCACGAGGGCGATGATCGCCAAGCTGGACCTGCTTGAACCCTCCGACGCCGAGGCTGCCATACGAACTGCCATCGACACCTTCGGGCGCATCGACGTGCTCGTGAACAACGCGCGTTACATCGGCCCTGGCCACATGGACCTGTTTCTGGATACGCCGATGGAGATCTACGAGCAACACTTTCAGTGCAACGTGCTGGGCCCCCTGCGGCTGATCAAGCTGGCGGTGCCGCACATGCGCGCCCAGGAAGGCGGCGTCTTCATTCACGTCACGTCGGGCGCGGGGCAGATCGAAAGCCCCAAGCTCCCGGGAGAGGGAGGCTGGGGACTCGGGTACTCGATCAGCAAGGCGGCTTTCAATCGCATCGCGCCGGGCCTGGCGAAGGAGTTCCAGCAACACGGCATCGCCGTCATCAACCTTGAGCCGGGCTTCGTGGCCACGGAGCGCATGGCGCAAGACCTGGCGAGTTTCGGCTTCGACGCGAACACGGCTCTGAACGTCGACGTTCCCGGAAAGGTCTGTGCCTATCTCGCGTCACACCCCACGCCGATGGTCTTTTCCGGGCGGACGATCGACGCCCCGTGGTTCGCGGTCGACGCGGGACTGATCGACGGCAGGGACTTTCCGCCGCCCTATGGACCGACGCACTGGGGTCTGCCTCGCAGCTAGCCAGTTTAGGCCGGGCGGGCTACGGCGCGCGCGAATTCACGCAGCAGCGGGCGCACGAGACATCGACCCTGGCGGTGGAGAGCTGGCTGCTGCTACGCCCAGATCCCACAAGACTTAAAAATGCCTTGCCGAACCGGATGGCTTAACGCGTTCTGTTAGAACACCATCCGACGGTTGAGAACGGCCCAGCCTGGCCGAAATCGTATCTGATATGGTGCCCCCGGCAGGATTCGAACCTGCGACCTGCGGTTTAGGAAACCACCGCTCTGTCCTACTGAGCTACGAGGGCTCCTGTGAAACGACCCCGCACACCTCAGATGCCGGGGTCGGCCAGAAACGGCATGCTCCGGCTTGGTACTGTTGGTGGAGATAGGGGGATTCGAACCCCCGACCTCTGCGATGCGAACGCAGCGCTCTCCCAATTGAGCTATATCCCCACGAGAACATTATAGAAAAGCGCCGGCCAGCGGATCAAGCTGGCTCGGCTTAGCTCCAAGCGATCGCAATGGGAGGAAGATAGGGAGCCGGCGCCGGCTGGTGGCGGGGGAAACGGCGCCGACTCTCCGCGGGGGCGGGGACACATAGCGTGCCACCCTATCCACTTCATACCATCGACAGGATTACGCTAAACCTGAAGTGCGCCTGCCAGCGACGCTTGCAAAAAGCGAGGCCGGCCCGAAAGCCGGCCTCGTGCGCTATCCCTGCGTCGCTCTCTTGAACAGCCCCGCCTCCGTCGCGGAGAGCACCATCTTCTACGAAGATGGGGCGTCCTATCCAACAGCGATTGTACCATCGACACACCCTGCGCAGGGAAGTTCTTATGGAAATAACCAGCAAATTCTTGATCAATCCACGTACCCTGCTACACTTGTCGATGAACGTTAGTTGAAAGGAAGTGCCCATGTCGCTCATCGCTCGGCTTGCTCTCCTCTTCGCCTTCATCGGCGCGCTCTCCGCCATCCCAGCGACGCCGGCCATCGCGCAAGAGACCACCACCGTCGCCGTGGGCGACTTCTGGTTCTGTAGCTCGTCGTTCGAGAACGGCGTCTGCGAAACGACGATCACCGCTGGCGACACCGTGGTCTGGAACTTCGCCGGCTCTGCCGCTCCTCACACCGCGACCGAATGCGGCGCCTCTTGCGATAGCCCCACCGGCTCGCCCTCGTGGGACTCTGGCTTCATCGACGACGGCTCAACGTTCCAGTCTACGTTCAGCCAACCCGGGACCTACCTCTACTTCTGCGAGATCCACCCTTCACTCATGCGCGGCCGGATCGTCGTCCAGGCCGCTCCAACGCCACCTCCCGCAGGACCTACCGCGACACAGCCACCCGGCGGCGCCGAGGCGACAGCGACGCCTGGCGCAGCGGACGTGACCGGCGCGCCGGACACCGGCGTGGGGCCAAAGCAGGATGCTACCGAGAGCGGATGGGTACTGGCCGCGCTGGCGGCGATGGGTATTGCTCTTGTCGGGCTGGGCGCCGTTGGCTATCGGCAGGCGCGCCGGGAACGCTAGCTCGTCTTCGCGCCCACCGGGTCAAGCACACGCAGGCACGCGGCTGCCGAGAGCCCCAGCACCACCTGCCGGCCGTCCACCTCGACGGTCATCGTCGAGTTGTACGAGGCGACTTCGTCTACCCGCAGCTTCGTGCCCGGCGTAAGGCCGTTCTCCTGGAGGAACTGCATTAGATCCGCATCCTCCTCCGCGGCCTCCTGGACCCCGTCGATCTCCCGTTCATCGCCCGCTTCGAGGCTTGAGAGAAGCACCGTCGCTGGGCGGGGTAGTCCCGGGAACGGGTTGCCATGCGGACAGGTGGTGGGATTGCCCAGCAGCGTCATGATGCGCTCTTCCACCACGGGTGAGACGGCGTGCTCGATGCGGTGCGCCTCCTCGTGAGCGGCCGCCCAGCCCAGGCCGAGAATATCCACCAGCAGCCGCTCGGTGAGATAGTGTCGCCGCTTGATCGACTCCGCCGCCTCCTTGCCCGACTGGGTGAGGTGGATGTCGTGCCGGTCGCGCAGCTCGACCAGGCCGTCGCGCTGCATGCGTTGGAGCGTCGACCAGGCGGTAGGCGAAGAGACGCCGATGCGCTCTGCCAGCCGGGCCGCGATCGGCGTCTTGCCGCTCGCCAGGATATCGTAG
>JACZTE010000183.1 GCA_022573935.1 Chloroflexota bacterium | reverse complement strand
GCCGGCCGCCGCCGAAGCTGTAGCCGCCCACGACGAAATCGTCGGCCTGCGTCGCGCGGATCTCCCGCCAGGCGGCCGAGCGCTCGCCCGGCAGGTACGCGCTCTGCTTCTCTTTCGCGATGATCCCCTCTAGCTGCTGGCCCGCCACCGCCTCGTAGAAGGCGATGCCATCGTCCGAGACGAAGTCAGCCACCTGCACGACCCGGTTCGGCGTCAGGCGCTCGTGCAGCAGGGCCCGGCGCTCGGAGAGCGGCCGTTCGAGCAGCCAGCGGCCGTCCAGCTTCAGCAGGTCGAAGACCTGATAGCTGATGGGCGAGCGTCGCGGCCGGGAGACGGCGACGTCGGGTCGCAGGAGGCGGGGGCGCAGCAGCTCCGGCGAGGGCAGCCGCTCGGCTCCCCAGGCGATGATCTCGCCGTCGACGATGGCGTGTTCGGCGCGCAGGCAATCGGCGAGCGCGGCTAGCTCCGGGTAGACGGGCGTGAGATCGCGCAGGTTGCGCCCGTGCAGCCGCACCTCGCCTTCGTCCAGATGCGCGATGGCGCGCACACCGCCCCACTTCACCTCGAAGATGTAGTCCGACGAGTCGAACGGCTCCTCGAACACGCTGGCGAGCATGGGCCGGAGCTTCTCGTCCGAAGCGTGTTCGAGCGTACTGGTTGCAACAGCGTGCCGGCGTGGCGAGGCGCTCATCCTGTACTGAAAGTAACAGCTTGGTCGTTGCGGTCAAGCCACCGATGGTTAGATGCTAGCAAGCAAGCTCCGTCACGCGAGTTACGCTCGCAGCTTCCTTTCGCCTTGACCCGTACCCTACAATAGTAGCTGTAAGCAGTTGTAGATGGAGGTTTGCCATGATACGCCGAACATTGACGAAGATCGTTTCGGAAGGCGAGGAGGGCCATGGCGCTCCCCTGCCCGCTGCCCTTCTCGGCGGTGTGGGCGCCGTACTGCTGGCGATCGGCGCTGCGAACGACACGGACGTATTAACGATCGTAGGCGGGATCGTGCTCGCTGTCGGACTGGTGGCGATGCAGATTCTCAATCACATAACAGTCGAATACGGGATCTTCAGCAGGCTTGATGACATCGAAAAGGAGTCGGGTGGCAACTGAGTTTACCCTAGAGGAGCTGAGCAAGCTCACCGGCGAGCCGATCGAGCGGCTGAGCGCCTGGCAGGCGCGCGGCCTCATCGGCGAGGGTGACGGCGATCAGTTCGATCAGCGCGACGGAGCGCGCGCCGAGATGATCCGCGACCTGCTTCGCCTGGGCATCGAGATGGACGCGATCGCTGAGGCATTTGGGCAACCCGACTCCGAGGCCGTCCGGCACTTTCTTGAGCACTGCGAGGTCGATGCCGGCAAGCCAGCCTATTCCGTGGGGCAGGCCGCTGAGCTCACCGGCTTGGAGATCGAGCAGTTGCGCCGGCTGATGGAGGCGATGGGCATCCACGGCTCGGGAATGTCCTGGACGACGAGGATCTCGAGGCGCTACGCAATTCGAAGATAGCCCTAGACGCAGGCTATAGCGAAGACGGACTGCTGCAGCTGCTTCGGGTGTATGCCGACACGCTCGGCAGGGCCGCCGATGCGACACAGCGGACGACCCACTTCTACATGTACGACCGGATGCGCGCCGCCGGCGTTTCGGAGGCCGAAGCCGGCGCTGCCGGCGAGACCCTGGACCCGCTGGTGGAACCGGCGATCCTCTACTTCTTCCGCAAAGGCATGGCCCGCTCCGAGCGAGAGGACGCGCTGTTCCACCTTGCCGGAGAGCTGGGCCTCCACGAGCACGGAGACGTGCCCGGGCAGTTCCAGGCGGCCATCGTATTCGTCGATCTGTCGAGCTTTAGCCCGCTGGCTGAGGCAATGGGCGACGTCACCGCGGCCGAAGTGCTACAACGCTTCGCATCGCTGGTTCGCATGTCCGCGGAGCAGCATCGAGGGAGGGCCGTCAAGCAGATAGGCGATGGCTTCATGCTCGTCTTTCCCGATGCGCGTTCCGCCATCGCCTGCTCGTTGGACATCGACACGAAAGCGCAGGAGGAGTCGCAGTTCCCGGCGTTGCGGAGCGGCGTGCATTGGGGCCCGGTGCTCTATCGCGAAGGAGACTACGTGGGCACGACGGTCAATCTTGCGGCGAGGCTGGTCAGCGTGGCAGAGCCGCACACGGTGCTGGTCACCTCGGCGGTGCGCCAAGCCACGGCGGGGCTCGCCGGGCTAGAGTTCGTGCGCTTGGGTAAGCGTCGGCTGAAGGGACTCGCTACTGAAGAGGTGCTGTTCGAGGTGCGCATTGAGGGAGCCGTCGGCGCAGAGAAGGTGCTCGACCCTGTCTGCCGTATGGAGATTGGCCCGGGGGAAGTCGCCGCCAGGCTGTCGCTGGAGGGCGAAGAGCTGGCATTCTGCTCCGACGACTGCCTGCGCAAGTTCGTCGCCGATCCGAAGCGCTACAGCTCAGCTCCGTCCCCATCAGTGGCGAGTACGGGGTAGCCGGAGGTTTACGACCGATCCCAGCTCTTTGCCCGCGGCTGCTTGACCTGCGATAACATCGTTGCACTTGGAGGATCGCTATATGGCAAACGATAGCGCCATGGTCATCGTCGCCCACCCTGACGATGCCGAGTTCTTGGCCGGAGGCGCCACCGCGCTGTGGACGCGCGATGGCAAAGAGGTCATCTATGTGATCGTCACCAACGGCGACAAGGGCTCGGAAGACCCGAACATCACAAGCGAGGAGCTCGCGGCCGTTCGGCGAGTGGAGCAGCAGCGAGCGGCGGATGGTCTGGGCGTTGCCAAGGTGCTCTTCTTGGGCTATGAGGATGGCATGCTGGAGCCCAGCCTCGATCTCCGCCGCGACCTCGCGCGCGTGATCCGGGCGCACGTCCCGCATACGGTCGTGACCTTCGACCCGACCGTTCGCTTCATTACCGACAACTACCCGAACCACCCCGACCACCGCGCGACCGGCGACGCTACCCTCGATGCGGTGTTCCCTGCCGCCCGCGATCGCCTCACCTTCCCCGAGCTGCTCGCTGAAGGCCTGACGCCGCATAAGGTACGGGAGGTCTGGCTGGGGGCCGGCTCCCGGGCGAACCACTGGGTCGATATCGAGCCCGTCCTGTCGAAGAAGATCGCAGCGCTAAAGAAACACGAGAGCCAACTGGCCGACATGGACCTCGATGAGTTCATTCCGCAGATGGCGAAGGACAGCGCCAAAGGCAGCCCGTACACGTACGCCGAGGGCTTCCGTCGGGTGGTGTTGGACTGAGATGCTAGGGAGCGAGGAGGTTCCACGATGATCAAAGGGCTGTGCTTAGCCACGATCTGGAGCGAAGACCTGAATAACCTGCTGCCGTTCTATCGCGATGTGGTTGGTCTCACGCCGGGCTTGGAGGCGCCAGGCTTCGTCATTCTGGGCGATCCGGCAGGGCCCTCCCTGGCGCTGGGCACCCACAGCGAGGTGCACGGCCCATCGCGGGACCCGGCGCGCCATATGGTGGGCCTGGAGACCGACGATATCGAGGGCGAAACATCGCGCCTCAAGAGCCAGGGCGTCGAGTTCATCGAGGAGCCGACGGATGCAGGCGGCGACGGCGGCGTCCGCGTCGCAACGTTCAAGGACC
>JACZTE010000182.1 GCA_022573935.1 Chloroflexota bacterium | reverse complement strand
GTACCGGTGCGAGTGCAAGCGCCTCCAGATACCGTGCTCATCTCTATCTCGCCCCCCGAAGTGAGCGTCACGCTGAGCCTGCCATGAGCACGTCGACGCCCGCGAAGCCCGATTCTTTAGTCACCGTCCCACAGCCGCTCGTTGCCATCGTCGGCCGGCCGAACGTCGGCAAGTCGGCGATCTTCAACCGCATGGTTGGCCGTAGGCAGGCCCTGGTGGAGGATATCTCGGGCACCACTCGTGACCGGCACTACGGCGACGTGGACTGGCGCGGCGAACGCTTTCGCCTCGTCGATACCGGCGGCCTTGATCCGGAGGCTGAGGACGGCTACCCCGTGTTGATCCGGCGACAGGTGGAGCTGGCCATGGCGGAAGCGAACGTCCTCGTCTTCGTCGTCGATGCCATAGTGGGCATGACAGCCGCCGATCAAGAAGTCGCGGAAGTGCTGCGCCGCACGGCCAAGCCGGTCTTCCTCCTGGCCAACAAAGCTGAAAACGAGGCGAGACGGGAGGGAGTCGTTCAGTTCTACGAGTTGGGAATGGGAGAGCCGATCCCGGTCAGCGCCTTCCACGGCACCGGCGTCGCCGAAGTGCTCGATCAGGTGCTGGACGCACTGCCACCCGCCCCCGAAGAAGCGTCGCTGGAGACACCGCGGATCGCCATCATTGGGCGGCCGAACGTGGGCAAGTCGATGCTGCTGAACGCCGTGCTGGGCGAAGACCGAGTGATCGTCTCGGAGGAGCCCGGCACGACCCGCGACGCGATCGACACCGCCTTCGAGTTCCAAGAGCGCCCGCTCGTGTTGGTAGACACGGCAGGGCTCCGCCGGCCCGGCAGGACGGAGCGCGGGTTGGAGCAGCACGCCGCCATCCGCGCCCGGCGCGCGCTGGATCGGGCCGACGTCGCCCTCATCCTCTTCGACGCGAGCGAGGGGATCACGGCGCAGGACCTCCACATCGTCGGCTTCGCCCTGAAGTCGAAGGCGGGGGTGGTGGTGGTGGCCAACAAGTGGGACCTGATGGGCGACCGCTCGCCCGAAGGATACGAGAAGGCGGTGCGAAGACGCTTGCGCTTTGCGCGCTGGGCGTCCTTCCGCATAATCTCCGCAAAAGAGGAGACGGGCATCGCCTCGCTGCTCGAAGAGGCGCTCAAGGTGTGCGACGAGAGGCAGCGGCGCATCGAGACTGGCCGGCTCAACAGCGTCATCCAGCGGGCGGTCGTCGAGCGGGCGCCGCCCCTGGTAAAGAATCGACAGTTGAAGCTCCTCTACGTGAACCAGCCGAGCGTTGCGCCGCCTACGTTCGTCTTCTTCGTCAACGATGCGAAGCTGGTGCACTTCAGCTACCGCCGCTATCTGGAGAACGTGATCCGCGACCACTTCGGCTTCGAAGGCGTGGCCTTGCGGCTGACCTTCCGCAGCCGCAAGGAACGATAGCGATGTGGTGGGCCTTCCCCGCCTTCGCTGCGCTCGGCTACCTGCTGGGCTCCATCCCCAGCGGCCTCATCGTCGGGCGTCTTGCGCGCGGCATCGACGTTCGCGAGCACGGCAGCGGCAAGACCGGCTTCACGAACGTGCTGCGGACGGTCGGCCTGCGCTGGGGCATCCTCGTGCTGGCCGCCGACCTGGCGAAAGGCGTGCTGCCCGTGCTCGTCGCCCGCTTGGTGAGCGACGAGCCGTATGTGCAGACCGTGGCCGGGCTGGCCGTCATCGCCGGGCACGACTGGCCCGTCTACGTCGGCTTCCGGGGCGGGCGCGGCGTCGCGACCTCCTACGGCGTCGCGTTGGCGATGAACCCCATCGCCGCGCTGGTACTGCTGCCGGCGGCCGCCGGCCTGGTCGCCGTCACGCGCATCATGTCGACGATGTCGGTGGGGTTGGCGCCGCTGCTGGCAGCGTTGTTCGTCGTCCTAGCGGCGATGGGCATCCACCCGTGGGCCTACGCCGTCTACGCCGTCATCGCGGCGGCCCTCCTGCTTGTGCTCCATCGCGAGAATCTACGACGTTTGCTGGCCGGCACGGAGCCGAAGCTGGGCCAAGGGGGAGAACGCCGGGAAGGGCCGCCAGCAGCCGATCCTTAAGAGGGCACGCCACGGTTGACAACGATTTTCGGCGGGGTCTACACTCTCCTAGGGGCCGCCGAGTCGAGGTGCGCATGAGCGACGATAGCTACCTGGAGAAGCTGGCCGATTCGGCAGAGCCGCTGGTCGCCTCCAAGCTGACCGAGCTCTCTGCCATGGGGCCAGAGGAGGTATCCTCGTTCCTCAACAGCTGGCAGGAGATGGCGCCTGACCGCCGGCGGCGCCTGATACAGATGTTGATCGATCTGGCCGAGGATAATGTCGAGCTGGCCTTCGATGCTGTCTTCTTCATCGCTCTGGGAGATAGCGAGGCGGAGGTGCGCCGAGGGGCCGTCGCTGGCCTCTGGGAGTACGAAGGGCGCGATCTGATCGATCCGCTGGTCGGTCTCCTGCAGAGCGACCCGGAGGCAGGCGTTCGAGTCGAGGCGGCGCAGACGCTAGGCCGTTTCGTCCTCCAGGCGGAGTTCGACACGCTACGGGCCGCCGACGCCCAACGGGTCGGGCAGGCGCTGCGTCGCACGATCGACGATCTCACGGAGGTGGTCGAGGTGCGTGGACGGGCGCTGGAGTCGCTCGGCGCCAGCAGCGAGCCTGGGGTCGGCGACCTCATCCAAGGGGCGTTCGAAAGCGCGGAGCGCAGGCTGCGGCTGAGCGCTGTCCACGCCATGGGCCGCAGCTGCGACGCCGAATGGCTGCCCGCCTTGATCGCGGAGCTGGAGAGCGACGACCCGGAGATGCGGTTCGAAGCCGCGACTGCCTGCGGCGTCATCGCTGAGGGCGAGGCGACACAGCACCTGGCGCTGTTGCTCCACGACGACGACGACGAGGTGCGGCAGGCGGCGATCGCCTCGCTGGGCCAGATCGGTGGCCCACAGGCGAAGGAGACGCTGGAGGAGCTGGTAGAGGAAGGCGACGAGGGGATACAGGAGGCAGCGCTTGCCGCCCTCGCTGAGGTAGACTTTGCCGAAGACCCGATCAATTTCAAAGTCCGCGGCTAGCTCGCGCACGTGGTAAGGGAGAAACGCTCCGGCACATGCCGCGTTTTGATTAGGGAGTGTATGAGACGATGACCACCATGGTACATGGAGAGGTTGTCCGCGGTACCCGCGTCCTGCTGCGCGACAAGCGCCTGGGCGATGCCCCGGACGATTACCGCTGGCGCTGCGATCCGGAGCTGGCTCGCTACGATGCAACCCGCCCCATCACGATGGCCTATCAAGAGTACCTGGCCATCTATCGAGAGGAAGTGCTCTTTCCCAACCCCTACCGGCGCAGCCTCACGATCGAGGACGAGGCGGGACGGCACATCGGCAACATCATGTACTACAACATCGACGCGATGCGTGGCGAAGTCGAGCTGGGCATCACCATCGGCGTATCGCAGTGTCGGGGGCAGGGCTATGGCGCCGAGGCGGCGCGCCTGCTCGTCGAGTACCTACTGAAGCGGAAGGATTTCGGCCGCGTCTACCTGAAGACGCTCGCCTGGAATCGGCGCGCCCAACACTGCTTCGAAAATGTGGGCTTCGTCGAGTGCGGGCG
>JACZTE010000181.1 GCA_022573935.1 Chloroflexota bacterium | reverse complement strand
ATTCGCACCAGGCGAAGGCAGGCACGCCTACGATGGGCGGCCTGCTCATCCTGGGCACGATCCTGGCCGTGACGGCGGCGACGAATCTGGCCGACCGCCTCTCGATCCTGCTGCCGCTGACGGCGATGGGCGCGGCGGGACTGCTGGGCTTCGCCGACGATCTGCTCACCCTCCAAGGGCGAGAGCGGAGCGGAGGACACAGCCGTCTCGGCTTCGTGCTGAAGGAGGCCGCGCTCGCCGTGATCGGCGTGGCGGTCGGCCTCGTCCTCTACTACTCGCTGGAGGAGCGAACCGTGCAGGTGCCCCACTTCGACAACCGCGAGCTGGGCGCGGCCGCCGTCGTCGCCATCGCCGTGGTGGTCATCGTCGCTACGACGAGCGCGGCGGCGGTGACGGACGGGCTCGATGGGCTGCTGGCCGGCGTGATGGCGCTCGCCTTTGCCGCCTACGGTGTGATCGCCCTTCTCCAGGGACAGTCTTTTTTGGGCCTCTTCTGCTTCACCGTGGTGGGCGCCATCATCGGCTTTCTCTGGCACAACGCCCATCCGGCGCAGCTCTTCATGGGCGATACCGGGGCGCTGGCCCTGGGCGTCGGCCTGGCGACGGTGGCGCTGATGACCGGCTGGTGGCTGGTCTTGCCCGTAGTGGGCGTCGTGCTCGTCGTCGAGGCGCTGTCCAACGTAGCCCAGATCGGCTCGTATCGGTTGACGGGCCGGCGCGTGCTGAAGATGGCGCCGGTGCACCACCACTTCGAGCTGTTGGGCTGGTCGGAGCCGCAGGTGGTGCTCCGATTCTGGCTGATCGGGGCGGTCGGGGCGATGCTGGGACTCGCCCTGGTCTTGACGGAATAGTGTATAAGTGCTATGACACTTAAGCAGGAGTTCCTGGTGGGAAAACGTGTGACTGTACTCGGCCTCGGCATCGAGGGAGTCGACTTGGTGCGCTATCTAGCGTCTCACGGGGCTTCCGTCACCGTCTCAGACACAAAATCCGCAGAAGCGCTAGCGTCTCGTATCCGGGAGCTGGAGAGCCTGCCCGTGCGCTTCTCGCTGGGCGAGAACCGACTGGAGGACGCCGTCTCCGCAGATCTCCTCTTCGTCTCGCAGGGCGTGCCGCTCACGCTGCCCGCCGTTCGGGCGGCGCAGGAGCGGGGCGTCTCGATCAGCTCGATGACGCGCCTCTTCCTGGAGCGCTGCCCGGGGCCCGTCATCGGCATCACCGGCAGCAGCGGCAAGACGACGACGACCGCTCTCCTAGGCGCGATGTTCGCCGTGGACGGCCGTAAGCACGTCGTGGGCGGGAACATCGGCATCGGCCTGCTCGGCCTGCTCGATGAGATCACGCCTGAGACCTGGGTGGTGCTGGAGCTGAGCCATACCCAGCTAGAGACGGCCGGGCGCAGCCCGCACATCGCCTGCGTCCTCAACGTCACCCCGAACCATCTCGATCGCTATAGCTGGGAGGAGTACAGCGCGCTCAAGCTGCGCATCCTTCAGGAGCAGTCGAGCGATGACGTCGCCGTGCTGAACCTGGACGACGAGCAAGCCTCTTCCTTCGCGACGAAAGCGCCGGGGCGGGTGGTCTGGTTCAGCGCCCGTCGCGTTCCCAACGGCGACGATGCCGCCTTCGTACGCGACGGCAACATCGTCTGGCGGGCCGAGTCGGTGGAGCGGGAGCTGCTCTCGCTCGCCGAGATCCCGCTGCGGGGCGACCACAACGTATCGAACGTGCTGGCCGCCGTCGCCTTGGCGGGCGTCGCCGGCCTGGCGACCGACGCCATCGCGCAGGCTGTGCGCGAGTTCGCGCCGGTGCCGCATCGGCTGGAGCTCGTCGCGCAGGCGGAGGACGTCTCCTACTACAACGATAGCATCGCCACCACGCCGGAGCGGACGCTGGCCGGCCTCCGCTCGTTCCAGTCGCCGGTCGTGCTGCTCCTGGGCGGCCGCGAGAAGCAGCTACCGCTGGAGGAGATGGCGAGTGAGGCCATCGAGCGCTGCCGGGCTGTCGTCTGCTTCGGCGAAGCGGGCGCGCTGCTCGAGGAGGCGCTGCGCTCTGCGGCGAAGGCATCGTCGCAGCCGCCGCCCATCGAGCGGGCCGGCACGCTGGCAGAAGCAGTGAACATGGCGCAACGGCAGGCGCGGGCGGGCGACGTGGTGCTCCTCTCGCCGGCCTGTACCAGCTACGACGAATTCGAGAGTTTCGAGGAGCGTGGCGAGGAGTTCCGCCGCATCGTGCGCCGCCTCGCTTCTAACAAGGAGGGAGAGGGCCATCGCCGTCGCTGAGACCCGTCGCATGGGCAGCGGGCAGCCCGACTACCTGATCCTGGGCCTGGTGCTCGGGCTGGTAGCGCTCGGTCTGCTCCTGGTGTACAGCTCCAGCTTTGCGCTGGGCCTGCTCGTCTTCAACGACGCCAACTACTTCGTAGCGCGGCAGGCGATCTGGGCGGCCATCGGCATCGGGCTCCTGGTCGCGATGATGCGGATGGACTACCGCTGGCTGCGGACGGTGAGCCCGCTGCTGATGCTGGTGGGGATCGTTGGGCTGGTGGCTGTGCTGGTGCCGGGCCTGGGCCTGGAGCGGAACGGCGCGCAGCGCTGGCTGGCGATGGGGCCGCTGCCGCCGGTGCAGCCGAGCGAGTTCGCCAAGCTGGCGCTCATTATCTACGTCGCGGCCTGGCTGGGCGGCGAAAAGGGGACGTTCGTCCGTAGCTTCTCGCTGGGGTTCGTGCCCTTCGTGCTGATGGTAGGGGTCGTCGCCGGACTGGTCCTGCTGGAGCCGGACACCGGCACGGCGGCGGTGATGGTGCTCACGACCGTGACGCTCTTCTTTATCGCCGGCGCCTCGCTCACGCACATGGCGGCGCTGGTAGGCATCGGCGGGGTCGCGTCGACGGTCCTGATCCTGACCGCGGGCTACCGGCTCGACCGGCTCGTCGCCTTCGTCCGCGCCGAGGACGACCCGACGGGCATCGGCTTCCAGACGCTGCAGTCGCTGATCGCGCTGGGGAGCGGCGGCATCGGCGGGCTGGGGCTGGGGGCCAGCCGGCAGAAGTTCTTCTACATCCCCGGCTCCCACACCGACGGCGTGTTCGCCGTGGTGGGCGAGGAGCTGGGCTTTATCGGGGCGGTCGGGGTGCTCATGCTCTTTGCGGCGCTCGTCTACCGTGGCCTGCGAGTGATGCTCCGCGCCCAAGACGAGTTCGGCGCGCTCCTGGCGACGGGCATCGTCTGCTGGATCGCCTACCAGGCGCTGATCAACGTTGGCGGCATCAGCCGCGCCATCCCGATGACGGGCATCCCGTTGCCCTTCCTCAGCTACGGCGGGTCGGCGCTGGCGGCGCTCCTGGCGGCGGTGGGGATCTTGCTGAGCATCTCTCGATATGCGAACGGCCCGCCGCCCGTGGAGCGGGTGAGCCGGCATCCCCGCGCGGCGCGGCGGCGAGGAGTGAGGTGAAGGTGATCTTAGCGGGAGGGGGTAGCGGCGGCCACATCTATCCAGCCCTGGCTGTGGCTCAGGCGCTGCTCCAGGAGACCGGGTCGTCTCGGGCAGAGCTGCTGTTCGTGGGCGCGCGCGGCCGCCTGGACGAGACGATCGTCGGCGAGGCCGGGCTGCCGTTCGCGGCGGT
>JACZTE010000180.1 GCA_022573935.1 Chloroflexota bacterium | reverse complement strand
GCACCTCGTAGAGGCGCACCGGGTCTTCGAAGCCGCGCAGCGCCACTTCGCCCCGGTCCGAGAAGAGGAAGCCTTTGCCCGCGACGAGCTGCCGCACCACGTCCGACGTGAGGATCTGGCCCGGCTCGGCGTGGTTGCAGATGCGGGCGGCGAACTGGACGGCCGTGCCGAACAGGTCATCTTCTTCCGCCACCGGCTCCCCCGCGTTCAGGCCGATACGCACGTTGAGCGTGGCTTCGAGGGGCTCAGCCTGGTCTGCCTGAGCTTGTCGAAGGGCGGCAACGCCGCGCTGGATCGCGATGGCACACTCGAGAGCGCCTGAGGTGGCGGGAAACGAGGCCATGATGCCATCGCCGGTGTGCTTGATCTCGGTGCCGCCGTGGGCCTGCAGGCCCTCGCGGACGATGGTGTTGTGGGCGCGCACGAGCTCCTGCGCCTTTGCGTCGCCCAGGCGTTGGGTGAGGGCGGTGGAGGACTCCATGTCGGTGAAGAGGATGGTGACCGGCCCTCCTGCGGTAGCAACCTTAGCGTGATCGTCAGCCGGAGCGTCGACCTGAAGGAAACGTCGAATCTCCTCCACAATGATGCCTTGCTGCCAGGGCGCGGCCGAGGACTCGAAGAACGGGACGAATTTGGCGTTGGGAAGGTGGGCAGCAAGCTTGCGACCGAGGTCAAATGGCACGACCGTATCGCTCTGGCCGTGCAAGAGTAACGTCGGCATGGTTAATCGCTCGGTCAGCTTCTCACTGTCGGCAGAGAATATGGCGCGCACCACCGCACCCTGGACTTCCGTAGAGGCTGATCGCTTTTGAAGACGCGCAACGTCCTGAAATTTCTTGAGGTCTTCTTGATCCAGATCTTCGTCAATGGATATAGGGAAGCCATACGCGGAGATATAATCGGTCATCGTCTTGGAACGCTCCGGCGTCGACAGCTCAGAGCCGCGCAGAAATGCGCTGGACAAGATCAACGTTGTCACACGCTCTGGATGTTCCGCGGCGTAGGCCATCGCGATTGGCCCAGCGAGGAGGCCAAGGCTGAGGAGGGCAAACTGATCCAGCTTCAGGTGATCGACGACGGCAGCCAGGTCCTCGATCCATCGCTCCAGCGACAGCTCGCCAACATCGCGGTCTGAGAGGCCGCTGCCCCGCATATCGTATCTGACCAGGGTCGCCCCCTCCGCCAGCTCTTCGATGAGGTGACGCGCCACAGGCGTCTCCCATTCGAGCGAAAGGTGTCCCGGCCAGCCGGTAACATACACCAGCGGCGGGCCCTCGCCCAAGGTGGCGTAGGCGATGTTCACGCCGTCCGATGTGGTGCAGAAGCCGATCTGTTGGTCCATGGCAGCTGGTAGCGCCTCTCGTGCCGCTAGGGTAGCGCCACCGGCGGCATCCGTCAAAGCGAGCGCTCGATGGCCGGCTGGCCGCGCCTACTTGGTTCGGTAGTCCAGTATCTGCACCTTCGTCTCTTGGGGGAGGGTGCTCTTGGTGACGGTGAGCTTGGGCTGTCGCTCCTCCAGGGCGCTGGTGGCGCCCATCTCCTTCAGGAAGCGATCCAGCGACTCGAGATCCTTCTTCTTCGAGGCTGGGGTCTGGTAGTGCATGGGGATGACCAGCTTCGGCGCTAGCAGGCTCACGGTCTCCGCCGCTGCGCTGGCGGAGATAGTGCTGCCGCCGCCTACCGGCGTCAGCAGAACATCGACGCCGCTCAGCTCCTCTACCTGCTCCGCCGTGGGCACGTGCCCCAGGTCGCCCAGGTGGCAGACCCGCACTTCGTCCAGCTCCAGGACGTAAGCGACGTTCTTACCCAGCCGTTCGCCCTGCTCGTCATCGTGATACGTGCGGATGCCCGTGATCAGCACACCGCTGATCTCGAACTCGCCCGGGCCCTGGATGACGCGCGGCGAACCGGCCACGGCCGCGATGTTGTTGTGGCCGGGGTGGTCGTGGCTGATGGTGACGACGCTGGCCGTGGGCCGGCCGATGGTGTAGCCGGTGCTCTTGTCGCAGGGGTCCGTGACGACGAACGAATCCCGGCTGCGTAGCCGGAAGCAGGAATGGCCGAGCCAAGTGATCTCCATAGACGCTCCTCCTTCGTAGCCTACGGCGCGGAGAAGCAGAGCGCCACGTGGTGGCCTCCGAACCCAAAGCCGTAGCTCATCGCGTGGCGCACCTGCTGCTGGCGCGCCTCCTTAGGTGTATAGTCCAGATCGCAGCCCTCCGCCGGCCGCTCCAGGTTAATCGTGGGAGGGATGGCGCCCGTCTCGATCGCCTTGACGCAGACGATGGCGTCTAAGGCGCCCGAGGCCCCCAGCATGTGGCCCAGCATCGATTTCGGGGCGCTGATGGTCAGCTTGGAGGCGGTCACTTCGCCGAAGATGCGCTTGATCGCCTGCGTCTCCATCGAGTCCAGCCCCGGCTGGCCCGGCGCGTAGGCGCAGAAGTAGTCGATCTCGCTCTGGAGGAGCGCCGGTTCGCGCAGCGCCGCCTGGAGCGCGCGCCCGGCCTCCTCTGCGCTCGGCACGAGGATGCCCGGCTCGGTGACGGAGCCCGCGCCGGCTAAGCGAGCGTAGATGCGGGCGCCTCGTTCGCGCGCGAGCGCTTCGTCCTCCAGCACCAGCATCGCCGCGCCCTCGGCGAGGGCGAAGCCGTCCGCGTCCGCGTCGAAGGGACGGCAGGCGCCTTCGGGCTCGTCGTTGCGTTTCGTCATGATGCCCATCGCGCAGAAGGCTGCGAGTGCTGGCGGAGTGATCGCCGCGTCGGCGCCGCCGGCAAAGGCGACCTGCACCTCGCCGCGGCGCACCATGCCGGCGGCCAGACTCAGCGCGGCGTGCCCGGACGCGCCGCCCGCCGCTATGGCTACGGTTGGCCCGCGCACGCCCAGCACGCCTGCCACCTGGGCCGCAGACGAGTTGGCCAACGTGCGGCCGATGTAGCCGGGCGATATCGCCTGGGCGCCCTGCTCGTGAAAGGCGCGGTGTCCCTCCCAGACCGTCGTCTCGCCTGGTCTGGCGCAGCCGAGCACCAGACCTACCTGGGGCGCGTTCTCTCGCGTTAGCGGCAGATCCGCGTCCGCCAGCGCCTGGAGGGCGGCGTCCACCGCGAAGAGCGCGCCCCGATCGAGCCGCGCGGCCTGTTCGGCGGAGAGCTGCGAATGCGGGGCGTAGTTGCGCACTTCGCCGGCGATGCTGCAGGGGTAAGCCGAGGCGTCGAACGCGGTGATCGGCGCGATGGCGCTGCGGCCGGCCACCAACGCTTCCCAGAAGGTGGTGACGTCGCGACCGAAGGAGGTGACCGCCCCCAGGCCGGTGATCGCCACTTCCCGCTCTTCGGTCATCGAGCGGTTAGCTGCCGGAGGCGATACGAGCCGCCCCGGCTGCCACAGGGACGGGCCCTAGCGGCACCCACTCGAGCACCAGGGCGCCCCAGGCCAGCCCGCCGCCGACGCTCACCAGCAACAGCCGGTCGCCGTCGTGCAGGCGGTCCTGCTCCCAGGCCTCTCGCAGCGCGATAGGTATGGAGGCGGACGAGGTATTGCCGTAGCGGTCGACATTGAGCATCACTCGCTCTGCGGGGATCCCCAGCGCCTTAGCGGTGCCGTTGATGCTGCGTAGATTCGCCTGGTTGG
>JACZTE010000179.1 GCA_022573935.1 Chloroflexota bacterium | reverse complement strand
CTTGACGACGGCGTCCCACTCCAAGGTCTGCAGCCAGTCGCGAGCAGCGGTATACATCTCGTAGGTCTTGATGGCGGGCGCGCCCTTGGGCGGCGCGATGTACTTGGCGAAGGTGCGGAAGTACCACATGACCGCGTCCTTGAAGTCCGCCAGCGCCTCCTGTTCTGTCTCAGCCACGTAGGTCATGATCAGGGCGGCAACCTCGTGCTCGGCGGGATTGCGCCCGTGGTCTCGCAGCGCCTGGCGGTACTCCTCAATCTGCGCGGCGCCCTTGTTCACATCGAAGCCGAAGACCGGCGCGCACATCAGATTGAACCCATACTGGCCGCAGAGCTGGAACGTTTCCGGCGAAAGCGACGCCATCCACATGGGCGGGTGCGGCTTCTGCAGCGGCTTGGGGCGGACGGAGAGGTCGTGTAGCTGGTAGAACTCGCCGTCGTAATCAAACCGCTCCTTCGTCCACGCGCTATGAATGATCTCCACCGACTCGCGGAATATGTCCCGGCTGCGAGCTTGGTCGACTCCGTAGCCGTCGAACTCGTGCGGCTGGTAACCGCGACCGACGCCAAGGTCGACCCTGCCGCCGGAGAGGAGATCGAGGATGGCGAAGTCCTCGGCCACGCGCACCGGGTGGTTCAGGGGCAGCACCACCACGCCCGTGCCGAGCCGGATCCGTTGCGTGCGAGAGGCAAGCGCCGCCAGCGTCACCGCCGGCGAAGCGCAGTAGCCGTACTCGCTGAAGTGATGCTCTGCGGGCCAGATCGAATCGAAGCCGAACTCTTCCGCCCGAGCCATGATGTCGAATTGCTCGTCGATGATCTCCTTCTCGGTGCGGTCCATCGGGGTCTCGAAGAGATGGAGCTGGCCAAATTTCATTGCGGTTCTCCTTCTGATTCACGGCAGGGTCACGAGGCAAACGCCACAGGCCGGGAACCTCATTCAAGGGAAAGCTAGCCCGCAATCGTTTGTCTGCTATCCTCTGAACTTTACTTAGTGAGCGCTAAGTTAGCATCTGCCGAACGGCCTTCATGAGCGGGCCGTCTGGCCCTGAAATGGGAAGCATGAATGACAGTTCCTGGTAGTGCAGCGGAGCGGTCGCCTCGCAACTGGAGCTCCAACGACTGGTCTCGGAGCGCAGCTACTTGCTATGTGCCAAACGGCTCCTCAGGAGGGGCCAGATGGCCCTACCGTGACCGCAGGCCGTCGTCTAGCTTCTATATGCGAGACCCCGCAGCGAACACTGAGGATCGTAGTTGACCGCCGTACAGTACAATCCGTCACTCCCTGCGGTGCAGGCAGACCCGTACCCGCTCTACAAGCGGCTGCGAGAGGAAGATCCCGTCCACTGGAGCGAGGCGTTAGACGCCTGGGTGCTCACGCGTTACGACGACGTGGTGGCGGTTCTGAGAGACCCGCGCTTTTCAGCCGACCGTGGGCGGGCGCGGAATCGCCTCGCTCGAGAAGCGATGGCTGCAGCGGAGGAGTATGGTCGCCCGGCCGCTCGCGCCAACACGATGCTCACTTCGGACCCACCCGAGCACACCCGTATGCGCCTCCTGATCAGCAAGGCGTTCTTGCCCCACGCCGTGGAAAAGCTGCGCCCGCACATCCAGGAGATCGCGGATGAGCTGCTGGATGATCTTCAGGAACCTGGGTGCCTCGATATCCTCATGGATTTCGCCTACCCGCTGCCCGTCATCGTTATCGCCGAACTGATGGGCGTGCCAACAGAGCACCGCGCCCAGTTCAAGCGCTGGTCCGACGATGTGGTGGCGACGCTGGGCGGTGCCTTCAACGCGCCGGATCTCCTGGAGCGCGGCGCGCAGAGCGCCCGCGAACTGGCCGACTACTTCCGGGACGTCATCGCAGACCGGCGGCGGCAACCGAAAGAGGACCTGGTCAGCGTCCTCGTCGCTGGGGCAGACCAGGGCGGCGTCCTCAGCGAGGAGCAGCTCGTGGCCACATGCGTGGTCGCGCTCATCGCCGGGAGTGAGACCACGAGAAACCTCATCGGCAACGGAATGCTGGCGCTGCTGCGGAATCCTGCCCAGCAGGAGAAGCTGTGGGCCGACCCGTCGCTCGTCGAGACGGCCGTGGAGGAGTTGCTCCGCTACGCGGGGCCGGTTCAGGCTACAGCGCGGATACCGACCGAAGATGTCGAGATCGGTGGCCAGGCGGTGAAGGAAGGCCAGGTGGTCTTTACCATGATCGCCGCGGCCAACCGTGACCCTGACCACTTCCCGGACCCGGAGAAGCTGGACATTTCGCGCCAGCCCAACCACCACGTGGCGTTCGGTTCCGGCATCCACTCTTGCCTCGGGCAGCCGCTGGCTCGCCTGGAGGCGCAGATCGCATTCAGCACGCTGGCGCGGCGCATCCCCAACCCGTGGCTGGCCACTGACGACGTGGAATGGGGGCCCTCGTTCATCCTGCGTGGACTGAAGAGCCTGCCCATCACCTTCGACGCATGATGGGACAGGACCGGCCCAGCACATATTCCGATGATTATGACGAAGAAGGGTAGCATGGCAGGATTCAGAACCGTCGCGAAGGTCTCCGACATAGGGGCGGGTGAGCTCAGGCGCGTCGAGCTGGATAACGGCGCCCAGGTCTGCCTTGCCAACGTCGACGGCACCTTTTACGCCATTGCTGGGAAGTGCACCCACCAGGGAGGCCCGCTGGCCGAAGGGGCGCTGGATGGCATCACCGTCACCTGCCCCTGGCACGGCGCCATGTTCGACGTGACCTCGGGCGAAGTACAAGGCCCGCCTGCCGACGACTCGGCGCCGACGTACCAGGTGCGGGTGGAAGGCGATGAGGTGCAGATTGATACAGAGTAGTCGGCATGCTCCCCCTTCAGTCCGTCACCACGATCGGATAGAGTAGGCGATACAGTCGCGTCACCCGCGGGAGACGTGACCTTCTCCTTACTGGCGCACTCTGGCTGCTCCTCACCGCCATCGGCGAGTTGCTCGCGGTCTTCGTCGACAGCTATCCGGTAGCCAGGCCCGACGAAGGCGAAGCCAAACTCCCGTGACGTGCCCTTCCCGAACGAAGTACAATGGGCTAAGAAGCATCTAGTTGCCTAGCGTCCGCTTCCCACATGAGGGCGGGCGCCGGTTATCGCGCCAGAGGAGGTTTCCCGATGCGAATGAACGTGCAGCCCATCCCAACCTTGTCGGAGCGTACCAACGAGATCCGCCGGCTGACGGCGATGATTGTGAACAAGGAGATCCTCCCGAATGAAAATCAGCTCTGGCCTTGGCGTACGAACGGTCGCCTCTCGGAGGGCGAAGTCCAGGAGGCGCGCGAACTGCGGGAGGGGATCAAAGAGAAAGTCAAACAAGCGGGGTTGTGGGCGCCGCACTTACCGAAGGAGTACGGTGGCGCTGGGCTGGGCTTCCTCGATCATGCCTATATGAACGAGGTGCTCGCCTACGCGGCGGGCGCCGCTTCCCTGTTCGGCGTCGTGGCCCCGAACTCAGGCAATCAGACGATCCTGGTCAAGTACGGAACAGAGGAGCAGAAGCGCAAGTGGCTGCTCCCGCTCATCGAGGGGAAGATGGAGTCCGGCTTCTCCATGACGGAGCCGGATCAACCAGGGTCGGATCCCCGTTCGCTGAAGACGACGGCGCGGCGCGACGGAGACGAGT
>JACZTE010000178.1 GCA_022573935.1 Chloroflexota bacterium | reverse complement strand
ACTGGGGGCAGTGGGGCGTGCCGGCGCGCGCGAAGAGGAGGCGCAGGTAGTCGTAGATCTCGGTCTGCGTGCCGACGGTGGAGCGGGGGTTGCGGCTGGCGCCCCGCTGGTCGATGGAGATGGCGGGGGAGAGGCCCTCGATGTAGTCCACGTCGGGCTTCTCCATCTGGCCGAGGAACTGGCGGGCGTAGGCGGAGAGCGACTCGACGTAGCGCCGTTGCCCTTCGGCGTAGATGGTGTCGAAGGCGAGGGAGCTCTTGCCGGAGCCGGAGAGGCCGGTGATCACCACCAGCTTATCGCGGGGGATCTCGACGTCGATGTTCTTGAGATTATGCTCGCGCGCGCCTTTGACAACGATGGCGTCCAGGGGCACGGATCGACTCCTCCAGGGCTCTCGCGTGGGAAACCTCTGTGAGAGGTCAGTGTACTACGAAAGGGCAAGTTGGAACAAGAGTGCTAAGGGGCGGGTAGTGGGTCAGATTGACTGACCCACTACCCGGTGGTTGGTCGAAGGCTACGGCGAGAGGTGAGACAGCCACGGGTGGTCGGGGTGGACGAGCGAGATCGCCGCCCGGAGCCAGTGGCGCTGTTTTCCGGTGAGGTGGGAACGGAGGGCGAGGAAGTCGGGCTCATCTTGGGAACGACCACCCTTCTTCAGCTCCTCGACACCAAAGTACGCCGTGGCCTTGTAGAAGAGGAGGACTTCCTGACACACCGTCGGTAGGCCCCAGCCGGACTGCCGCACAGAAAGTCGCAGGGGCAGACTGATGTGGGGCTCGCGGCTGAAGATCCAGTCCTGGCCGGAGCGCTCGTTGAGTTGGATATCGAGGCCGAAGCCTTGCTGCGCGGGCGCGTCGAGACGGTCCGTTAGTCGTTCGTCCGCGTCAAGGCGGGCTTCGATGTGGTTGGGTAGCTCGAGGTGCCGGCCGTCCCATGGCTGGTGAGTGGCGTCGAGATCGTGGGCGACCAGCTGCCAGCCGGCGAGGTGATCGAAGAGGGCGCGCTGGTCATCTTGAAAGACGGCGATATCGACGTCGGGGTGATCGCGGGTCTGGCGGCCGAGCCAGGCGTCGACGGCCCAGCCGCCGCACAGGGCCCACGTGGGTTGGTAGGTGGACATGAGGTCGGCGACACCAGCGACAGCTTCTGGCACGTGGTTCGTCGGTTGATCGGTGACAGAGGTAGACAAAAGATGCTCCTTGCGGTGGGGCGCCACGGCCGAAGCCGGCGTGGGATGGCGCGATACGAAACGACAGTCGGGCAGGAGCACACCCGATGTCGAGCGGAGGTTGCCTTAGCTAGGCCGCTCGGACCTCGGGGTGCATCAGGAGCGCTGTTGTTCTCACGATGGACCTCCTCTGTGTGGATAATGTTGTGCGGAGTATAGCACGGCGAGGAGGCAGGTCTGCGTAACTGGTGGGTCAGTTCAATACGCCGCGTGTTTCTCCGTAGGCGAGGCCTTCTAGCCTCGTCGCTGCCGAGCCTGGAAAGGCTCGGCTACGATATTCAAGAGTTGCAAACTGACCCACTACGCAAGGTGTGCGCCGAACGAACGCCTAGCGCTACTCGGCGCTGCCGGGCGTGCCCGACAGGTCGAACTGGTAGGTGCGGTAGAGAAAGGGGATGCGCAGAATGCCCAGCAGGTTCAGCCCCATGACGATGAGCAGCACGCCCGCTATCTTCTCAAGGGTGGCTAGGTTGTCCTGGATGAAGAAGCCGAAGAGCCCGGCCGACGCGCCCAGCCCGATGAAGACGAGCGAGAAGCCGGTCACGAAGGCCACGGAGTGGCGGAAGGTGACGCCGCGCTGCTCGCCCGCGCCTGCATCGGCGGAGACGCCGGCCAGGTGCAGGAGGTAGGCGGGCACCATCGGCAGCGTGCACGGCGACATGAAGGCGATGACTCCCGCACCGAAGGCGGCGGCGAAGCCGAAGTAGCCGGTGATCCCGATGCCGCCGATGGTGGTGAGTCCCTCCTCGGCGTCGGTCACGGTGCTGACGCCGCCGGTAAAGTACTGATTGAAGATGGTGAACTTATCGAGGAAGATCAGCGCGCCGATGAAGATCACGAGGACGCCGCCCACTACCTCGAGCACGGGCATGATCGGCCGGATCTTCCGAATGCCCTTCATCACCGAGCCCAGCGCCATGCCGGCGATGAGGAACGGCAGGCCCAATCCAGCCGACCAGGCGGCGAGCAGGAAGGTGCCCTGCAGCACATCGCCCGATGTGGCGGCCAGCGTCAGGATGGCGCCCAGGATGGGCCCGATGCAGGGCGTCCAGCCCACCGCGAAGGCGGAGCCGATGCCGGCCGACTTGCCGTAGCGCAGCGCTGGCGGCAGGAAGCCGCGCAGGCCACTCGGCGGTCTAGCGACTGGCGCAGAATCGGTTGATGTTGCTGTCGATGTTGCCATGGATACTTTCGCTTCTCACGCTCCGCTTCCAACACGCAGCGAAGCGGCCTTCTCCCAGTAGCATCGTTCACTCTCGCTCGCAGGTATGTGAGCTACGGTACACCCGCGAACGTGTCGTCCTGCGCTTTGCCGATGCCGCACAGCAGTAAGTATAGCGGCTGGGCAGGCGAATCACATCGTGGGATAGGTCGGGCTCAGCATGACACGGACACGCCGCCGCTTGCGGCTTCCGCCACTGTCACCCTGAGCGATTGCGAAGGGTCTGGCCCCTCGAGAAAGCGCTAGGGGCTTCGCCATCGCTAGATGCTTCGACAGGCTCAGCATGACAGGAGCCTCGTAGGGACAGACCTTCAGGTCTGTCCGCAAGCGCGGGGCCTGTAGGTTGGGGTCTTCAGACCCCGACGGCATGCGCGAGGGTCTAAAGACCTTCGCCTACGGAATCGGCGCGCCCTTCCGCCCAGTCCACCCACCGGCTGAGCGACCAGGCGGCGCGCTCCACGGTGGGGAAGACGGCGAGCTTCGCCTCCACCAGCGCCGAGCGCGCGGCCTCCATCGCCCGCCAGCGCTCCTCGTCGGGCGAGTCCGCCGGGCCGAGCACGAAGGCGACCGGCTTGGCCGATGCGCGGCCGATCTCGACGAAGCGGTCGACGATGTGGGCGAGGCGGCGGGCGAAGTTGGGCCGGCCCAGCACCCAGTCCTCGCCGATGTTGGCGATCAGCAGGTCGAACTCAGGGCTCTCCGCCATCATCTCCAGGATCGCCGCGCCGGAGACGCCGGCGCCCGTGCCGGCCAGGATCGACTGGTCGACGGGGTTGCCGATCCAGTCCCAGAGATCGGGCGACCGCTCGCGGAGGCGGCTGCGGATGTCGTCGGTCAGGGGCGGCACGAGGAGCCCATGCTCGGCGCAGGCGTCGGCGGCCTGGACGGCGCGGCCGCCGCCGCCACCGACGACGCCTGTCCTCCGTCCGGGCTTCCCCGAGAGGAAGGCGAAGGCGACGAGCAGGTCGATCAGCTCCTCCTGGGTGGCTACCTCCACCGCGCCCGCCTGGCGCAGGGCGCCGCTCCAGACCTCTCGCGAGCCGGCCAGCGCCGCGGTGTGGGAGACGGCCGAGCGGGCGCCGGCGCCGGTGCGGCCGCCCTTGAGGACGATGACCGGCTTCGCATCGGCGGCGGCGCGCAGCGCATCGAGGAAGCGGCGGCCGTCGCGCACGCCTTCGATATACGCGCCGATCACCCGCGTCCGTTCGTCCTGCCCGCGGGAG
>JACZTE010000177.1 GCA_022573935.1 Chloroflexota bacterium | reverse complement strand
ACCGAGCGCTACCGGCAGGTGGGCCACCCGGTGCTGATACCGGGCGATATGGGGCGCTACTCCTACCTGGCTGTTGGAACGGAGCGGGCGATGGAGGAGACGTGGGGGTCCTGCTGCCACGGCGCGGGCCGCGTGCGCAGCCGAGGCTCCGCCAAGCGGCTGCTGGCCGGCGTGGACATCGCCGAGCGGCTGGCCAAGCAGGGGATCGTCGTGCGAGCGCAGAACCCGCGCGCCCTGGCGGAAGAGGCGTCGGAGGCGTATAAAGACGTGGCGCAGGTCGTCGATATCCTCGAGCACGCCGGTATCTCGCGCAAGGTGGCGCGGATGCGGCCGATCGGCGTGATCAAAGGGTAGCGGGAGGACAGATGCCCAGTTCGTTCAAGATCGGGAAGATCGCCGGCATCGAGATCGGCGTGCACTGGAGCTGGATCTTCATCCTGGTGCTGATCACCTGGTCCTTCGCCGACGGCATTCTGCATGATGCCTTCCCTGAGTGGTCGCAGTTCCAGCGCTGGGCCGTGGGCGTGGTCGTCGCGGGCATCTTCTTCGTCTCGATCTTGCTGCACGAACTCTCCCACTCGCTGGTGGCGAAGTCGCGGGGCATGCCGGTGAAGGGGATCACCCTCTTCGTCTTCGGCGGTGTTTCCAACCTGGGGCGGGAGGCCGAGTCGGCGAGCGAGGAGTTCTGGATCGCCATCGTCGGGCCGCTGACCAGCCTGGGCGTGGGAGCGTTCTTCGCGATCATCTGGGCCGTGCTCGAGGGGCCGGCGCCCGGCGTGGCGGCCGTCGCCGGCTATCTGGCGTTCATCAACGCCGTCATCGCCGCCTTCAACATGCTGCCCGGCTTTCCCTTGGACGGCGGGCGGGTGTTCCGTTCGATCGTCTGGGCGCGCAATCGCAACCTGCTACGGGCGACGCGGATCGCGTCGAACGTGGGCCAGTTCGTCGCCTTCGCGCTGATGGCGGCCGGCGCGGTCCAGTTCCTCTTCGGCTTCGTTGTTGGCGGCATCTGGATGTTCCTCATCGGCCTCTTCCTGCGCAGCGCGTCGACCTCGAGCTATCAGCAGCTGATTTTCGAGACGGCGCTCCGCGGCGTCTCCGCGGCAGAGCTAGCCCGCAGCGATTACCGCACGGTGCCGCCCGATATCACCGTGGCAGAGCTCGTCGACCGGCACATGCTGGTCGGGGGCGGGCGCTGCTATCCAGTGATGGCGGGCGAGGAGCTGCTGGGGCTGGTCACCCTCACGGACGTCCGCAAGCTGGAGCGCGAGCAGTGGCCGACCACCGCGGTCTTCCATGTGATGACACCGTTCGAGCGGCTGCGCACCGTGTCGTTCGGAGAGGACGCTCGCCAACTGCTCCAGCTCATGAGCGAGGCGGACCTGAACCAGGTGCCGGTCGTCGAGGGGCGGCGCCTGCTGGGCATGGTCACCCGGGCGGACATCCTGCACCTGATCCAGCTACGTCGGGAAGTGGCGATGGAGGATTGAGCCACAGCCTCTCCGGTAGGTCGGGCTTCAGCGCGACAACGACAGGCTGAAGGCCTGTTCTACCGGGGTAGATTGGCGACAGAGCTTCAGATCTGTCCCTACGACCTCGAACCTCGGGCGCTACACCTTCTCCAGCTGGGCGTAGGAGAGCAGGAGCTTCTTCAGCCCCGTCTGGCCCTTGAAGGCGACGGTCACCTCCTGATCCGAGGAGGTGACGACGCAGCTCACGACGATGCCGTCGCCGAAGCTGTCGTGCCGCACCATGTCGCCGGCGGCGAAGGCGGTGTCCGTGGGGGCCGTCGGTTGCGAGTCGAGGCCCGACAGCCGCCCGTCTGGGCGGGGCTCGTCCCGACCGCCGCCAAGCTGTGTGGAAGCGGCCCGGCGGTCGTCCGTCTGGGCGGCTGAGCCGAAGCCGGCGAACTGTCGGCGCCCACCCCGGCCGGCGCTCGCCGCGACGGGCCGCCTGCCCACGATCAGCTCCTGCGGCAGGTCCTTGAGGAATCGCGACGGGGGGTTGCGCAGGCTGGTGCCCATCAGGAAGCGTCGGAAGGCTCGCACCAGGTAGAGCCGCTCCTTCGCCCGGGTGATGCCCACATAGCAGAGCCGCCGCTCTTCCTCCATCTGCGCAGGGTCGTCGAAGGAGCGGACGTGGGGGAGCACCCCCTCCTCCATCCCGACGATGAATACGACAGGGAACTCCAGCCCCTTGGCGGCGTGGAGGGTGATCATGGTGACCGCTTGCGCCCCCTCGTCGTACTCGTCGGCGTCGGAGGCCAGGGCGGCGCGCTCCAGGAACTGGGGGAGCGCCGTCTCCGGCTCCAGGCCGTCGTACTCGGCCGCCAGGGTGAGGAGCTGCTGGATGTTCTCCCAGCGCTCCTCGCCGTCCGGCAGCCGCTCTTCGCCGGCGCCCTCGAACTCGTCGAGCAGAAACTTGCGATAGCCGGTACGCTCCAGCACCGCCGCCAGCAGCTCCGAGAGCGGCTTCGTCTTCGCCTCTTCGATGAGGCCGTTGAGCAGCTCCAGGAAGGCGAGCAGGGCGTTGATCGAACGGGACGCCAGCTTCAAGGCCTGCGGTTCGCGCTCCTCGGCGAGGAGCTGGAGGGCGCTGTAGATGGGCAGGCCCAGCCCCTCGGCCCAGCGCTCTAGCTGCTCCAGCGTCTTCCCGCCGATGCCCCGCGCCGGCACGTTCACCACTCGCTCGAAGGAGGGACGGTCGAGCGGGTTGTAGATCAGGCGCAGGTAGGCGACGATGTCCTTTACCTCTCTGCGCGAGTAGAAGCGGGTGCCACCCACCAGCCGATAGGCGATCTGCTCGCGGATGAAGGTCTCCTCCAGCACACGCGACTGGGCGTTGGTGCGATACATGATGGCGATGTCGCCGCGCTGGTGGCTCCCGTTCTGCAGCAGCGACTGCACCTCGGCGGCGACGAAGTCGGCCTCCTCGCCGTCGTCGTACGCCTCGAAGACGACGAGCGGTTCGCCGGCCCCGTGCTCCGTCCAGAGGTTCTTCTCTTTACGCTCGCGGTTGCCGGCGATGACGGCGCGGGCGGAGTCGAGGATGTTCTGGGTGGAGCGGTAGTTCTGCTCCAGGTAGATCACCTTCGCCTGCGGGTAGTCGCGCTCGAAGTTGAGGATGTTCTTGATATCGGCGGCGCGCCAGGAGTAGATCGACTGGTCGGGGTCGCCGACGACGCAGATGTTGCCGTGGCCGCCGGCGAGCTGTCGCGCCAACACGTACTGGGCGATGTTCGTGTCCTGGAACTCATCGACGAGGGCGTGGAGGTAGCGCTCCTGGTACTTCTCGCGCACCGAGTCGCTCTCGCGGAAGAGGCCCACCGCGCGCATGATCAGGTCGTCGAAGTCGAGCGCGTTCTGACCGAGCAGCAACGTCTGGTAGCGCTCGTAGGCGCGCGCCACGACCTCGCCGAAGTAGTCGCGCACGGAGGCGCTGAAGGCGGCGGGCGATGCGAGCTCGCTCTTCGCCCGAGAGATGGTGGAGAGGACGGCGCGCGGGGCGAACTTCTTGGGGTCGACGGCGAGCTCCTCCAGGACGTGGCGCATCAGCGACTGCTGGTCGCTGTCGTCGTAGATCGTAAAGCCGCGCTCGATGCCGATCGCCTCGCCCTCGATGCGCAGGATTCGGGCGCAGACGGAGTGGAACGTGCCCAGCGAGAGCGAATCGGCCGCCGGGCCGAGCAGTGCGACGACGCGGT
>JACZTE010000176.1 GCA_022573935.1 Chloroflexota bacterium | reverse complement strand
GGACCCCCGCTCGTTGCCGCTGCGACAGGCGTTGCTGGAGAACCTGGTGCGGGTCAGCCTGGACGCTGAGCGCACGCTCGACTGGCCGAAACCGCTCGCCGGCGTCCTGGCCGAGGCGCTGCGCCTGCTGCGTTCGATGCAGCAGCCCAAGGCGACGGTGGAGGATGCGGCCGAGTGCACGCTGCTCCTCTACGATCTGATCGCTCGCCTCGCCAACCTGGCGCCGGAGCTGCTCGAATGGGAGGAGCAGACAGAGGAGACGCTCGGTGTGTCGCTCTCGCCCTCGGCGGGCGGCGAAGGCGAAGGCGACCCGGCGGCGCTGCCGAAAGGCGAGGAGGCCGCGTACGAAAGCCCGCAGCCCGTCGACTTCCGCGGCGACTTCAAGCCGGAGCTGGTGCAGCTCCTGATGCGGCTAAAGCTCAAGGAAGGGGAGCAGGCGCCGGACGGCCTCTCGCCGCTGACGGCGGATCAGTTGCGGGAGCTGCTGGAGAAAAGCGTCGAGATCAACGTCACGGGCATGGCGGAGGGCGACCTCGCCTCGACCATCGGCCTCTTCCTCTCGAACCTGGAGAAGGAGGCGGGCACGCCCATCCCGGACCAGAAGCTCCCGCCCAAGGATGGCACGCCGCTGGGCGAGTCGGCCGAGGAGGACGAGGGCGAGCTTCCGGCCGAGGAGAAGGTCTACCTCTACGATGAGTGGGACTTTCGCGCCGCCGACTACAAGCCCGGCTGGTGCGCCGTGCGCGAGCGGGTGCTGGAGGAGGGGACGCCGGAGTTCTTCGAGCGGACGTTGCGGGAGCACGCGACGCTGGTAGCTGAGACGGTTCGCCAGTTCGAGCTGCTGCGGCCGGATCTCTTCCGCAAGATCAAGCCCCTCTACGACGGCGAGGACTTCGATCTGGACCTGGTGATCGATTACCTGGTGGAGAAGCGGGCGGGCCACGTCAGCACGGACAAGGTCTACTGGCGGCGCAACAAGGTGGAGCGCGACGTGGCTGTCGCCTTCCTGCTGGACATGAGCGCGTCGACCGACGAGGAGATCGAGAAGCGCCGGCAGCAGTACCACGATGAGCCGGACTTCGACTACGACCCTCGTCGCTACTTCCAGTGGCTGGCCCAGCGCCGCGCCCAGCAGGCGATCGCGCCGCCGAAGCGCATCATCGACCTGGAGAAGGAGAGCACCGTACTCCTGATCAAGGCGCTGGAGACGATCGGCGATACCTACGGCATCTACGGCTTCTCCGGCTATGGCCGGGACAACGTGGAGTTCTATGTGATCAAGGACCTGGATGAGCCGTTCTCGGACCGCGTCGTCGCCCGCATCGACAAGGTGGCGCCGATCCGCTCGACGCGCATGGGGCCGGCGATCCGCCACGCCACGGCCAAGCTGGACGACCACGATGCCAAGGTGAAGATCCTCTTCCTCGTCTCCGACGGCCGGCCCCAGGACCACGGCTACGGGCGCGACCGCACGGAGAAGGAGTACGCGATCCACGACACGAGGCAGGCGCTGGTGGAGGCGCGTCGCAAGGGGATCACGCCGTTCTGCCTCACCGTCGACAAGGAGGGGCACGACTACCTGGGCCAGATGTGCGAGGACATGGGCTACGAAGTGCTCGCGGACATCGAGGCGCTGCCCAGCCGCCTGCCCACGCTGTACCGCAGGCTGACGGAGTAGGAGGGCTGTCAGACCGTTATGTCCTGGTCAGTGCTCGGGCTGATGTAAACCTCACCCGCTACCTCAAAGGGGAATAACTCGACAACATCAGTGGGTTGTATTGGCAGGTCAGAGTTGACATGTATTTCTGCCTCCAATTCGTATCTACCCAAACCACCAATTGAGGTAGTCCAATGGATCGTCAGTCTTCTTTGAGCACGGATCGCGTCTAACAGAGCAGCAGGTCCGCCTCCAGAAACGACGAAGTAGCCCGTCGCGCCGTTTAGGTGCTTTCTCACGGCGTCTAAGAGCTGCTCGACATCAGCCGGGTAGAGATGTTCTACGTTAAAGCGCCACTCACCTGGCTTCGCTAGCTCACGTCCATTCAATAGGACTGAGCAGTCCGAAGTACCTTCCCAAGGCATATCCCTCCTCTTCTTCGCGGGTGCTGGCAGGGCACAGCGTCCGCACTAATGGGCCCTGAAATGATCATGCATGGCACGTTCACCCGCATTTAACGACAGGCTGATCGCCATCGATGCCAACGGGTCTAATGAATCAAGCTCTCCTGCCTGCTCACCAAGCTGCTCAGCAAGGTCCCGGAGGTCCTCGACAGGAAGCTCTAGCTTTGTCCAAGCGACTCGAGAGGGATAGCCGCATGCCCTGAGCGCCTTGGACAGAAGCAATATGGCCTCCTCCATACGAGTGCGTGGATGGGCCTTGTCCTCAAGCAGGTCGCGTTCGTAATTGAACTGACTGTCCATGCCCATAAACTCATCGACTTCGTCCTCAGAAGAGCTATCGAAGAGAGTCAAAATGTTGGATGCTGAGATTCTACGAGCGAGTTTCTTCTGATCGGCTGGAACCTGCATTTGAGATTCGAGATTTCTATACCAACGCGATATCATGGGGAATGTGAATACCTCGATCAATGCACGTGCCTTGCCGCTATCGCCCTTTCCCCAGGCCTGCCTCAACAATTCCAATTCGGATCCATGCGAGGCCACCACAACGTTTCCGGCAACCGAACCTCCGAACACCCACGCCGAGTGATGTTTGTAATCTTCCCCGTCCATCAGAGAGGACAACTTTTGCAGTAGCATCTCCAGTTGGCCAGCAAATAATCGCTGGTCTTTTGACTTCTGCGACTCGAAAAAAGGCATACTAGCACTCGTCTCCCATAGAATGGCCGCCTCCTCCGAAAGACGGCTCGATTGTACCACGAGCGCCCTTCCGCACACGCTCATCTGCTATCGTACAGGTGCGATGGCGCGAGCGATTTCAGACACGAAAGCGACCCGTAAGGACGCCCGTAGGGCGGGCGCGACGGAGGAGACCGTCGTGGTGGTGCGGCTGGGCGAGATCACGCTCAAGAAGCGCAACCGCCCGCTCTTCGTGCGACAGCTAGGCCGCAACATCCGCCACGCCGTTCGCGGCCTGGGCGTGCGCGACGTCGAGTGGGGGCCGAACCGCATCCTGATCAAGGCGGGGCCGTCGCTCGACTGGCCGGAGCTGCGCGATCGGCTGCGGCGCATCTTCGGGCTGCAGAACTTCTCGCTCTGCCAGAGGCTGCCGTGGGACGTCGATGCGATCCGCGAGGGCGTGCTGCAACAGGCGGCGGAGCGCTCGTTCGAGAGCTTTCGCATCACCGTGCAGCGCAGCGATAAGCGCTTCCCCGGCACGTCGCAGGAGCTGGAGCGCATGCTGGGCGCCCTCGTCAAGGAAGCCTCCGGCGCCCGCGTCGACCTCTCGCACCCTGAGGAGACGTTCCAGGTGGAGATCATGCCCGGCGGCGCCTACCTCCACACCGAGCGTATCGATGGGGCGGCCGGGCTGCCGGTGGGGGTGAGCGGCCGCGTCGTCGCGCTCCTCTCGGGCGGCATCGACTCGCCGGTCGCGGCGTGGCGGACGATGAGCCGCGGCTGCGAGGTGGCCTTCGTCCACTTCCAGTCGTTCCCCTACCTCGACGCCTCCTCCCGCGACAAGGCGATCGTCCTGGTGCGAGAGCTTACCCGCTGGCAGCACAAGAGCCGGCTGCACGTCGTCCCCTT
>JACZTE010000175.1 GCA_022573935.1 Chloroflexota bacterium | reverse complement strand
GGATGCCCGCGCTGGATGATCCCACAGCGATGCGATTCACCGCGTGGCGAACCAAGGGCATGTAGTCCTGGGTAATCTGTCCCAGGTCATCGCCGGGATGCTGGTGTTGGACGTTGGCCTGCGGTTGGCGCGCCGGCTTGGACTTAGACGACCGTTGAGCGCCTGTTGGGTTGCCCTGGGCTCGGGAACGAGGCAAACGATACCTCCCGCTAGTAGACCACCTTTGGATGGAGCACCCATCGGCAGCGCGTTGTTCGACACTCTCAGTATCACGCCAAACGCGTCGCAAACCTATGCGGAAACTTCCGAAGCCCAGGGCCGATGTGGCCCTAAACTAGGCAAGAATTTGCCTATAGAGGCCGGTCGGTTACGTTTCAAGAGCCAAGGTGCGCGAGGTAGGGGACGTCGTCGCCGAGCCTAGCGAGCTGCGCCGAACGGCACCGCGACAGGCGTGCGTAGCTACAAGATCGGGTCCCCGGCGAGGCTACCAGCTACCGCGAGGTGCGCCGCTATCGCCGCCTTCGTCAGCGAGGTGGCCGCGCAGGAACTCGCGCGCACGATCCATCGCCTCGCGCGGGACAGCGCTGTGGCCCCCTGGGTGGAAGAAGATGCGTTTGGGGCCGGACAGGGCATCGTACAGGCGGAAGGCGGCCTCACGAGAGAAGAGCAGATCCTCCGACTGGTTGATCTGCAGCACCGGCCGCTCGATCTGTTTGGCGGCGCGGGTGATCAGGTCAGGCTGTCGCTCACCAATGGCGCCGCCGATGGCAAATACAGCACAGCGGAAGCGGGACTCGGCCGCCACCATGGGCACGCCTAGCAGCGTACCCATGGAGAAGCCCAGGTACGCGGCTCGCTGGTTCCCCACGTCAGGCAGCTCGCCGCAGGCGTCCAGGGTTCGCCGCCAGTCGTCTGTCATCTCCTCGTACGTCTCTGGCTTGCCGAGCGCGGCGCGGCCTTCCTGGCTAACGTCAGCGCCCTCGCCGGACCGGCGCTCGCCATGCACCGGCCCATCGATGAGCACGACGGCCCAGTGCTCGCGGCGCACCAGCCAGCGGGCGATGGCGAGCATCTTCGGGTCGTCCTTGCTGTCAGCGACGCCATGGCCGAGCAAGACGACCGGGCGCTGGCCACTGGCGTCCTCCGGCGTGAGCACCAGCGCCGGGACGCGACGCCCTTCAAATCCAGCGACCCAGAGATGCTGGGTGCTAACGCCCTTCTCCGTCTGTGCAGGGCCCAACTCCAGGATGACATCCGTACCCATCTATTCCTCCGCTCCTCTGCTCCCTACCATATGCTCGGCCTAAGAATCCGCAGCCCTGGCCAGCAACGGGGTGCCGGACGCTGGCGACACGACGCAGCGGTCATCAGGCTTAGTCCATCCTCCCCGGCGGCACTAGCCGCAGCAGCTTTCCCGACCCCGATTCCGGGCACCAGATGGCGCCATCTGCATCCTCCAGCATGGTGCGACAGCGAGCGTTGGGTGTTGGAATATCGAACTCCTCGAACGTCTTCGTCTGCGGATCGAAGCGGACGATCTTGTTGCCTTGGAACTCGCTCAGCCAGACAGCGCCGTCGCGGGCGACGACGATGGCGTAGGGCTGGGAGTCCGCCGTGGGCAGCTCGTACTCCTCGAACTGCTGCGTACGGGGATTGTAGTAGCCCAGGTTGCCCGCATCGTACTCCGTGAACCAGAGGTCGCCATTGGCGTCCACGGCGATACGCCGCGCTCCCTGCTCGGGCGTCGGCGGAGAGAGCTCCACGAGCTCCCCGCTCGCCGGGTCGTAGCGGCCGATGCGATGGCCTTGCAGCTCCGCCCACCAGACGACGCCCTGCTGGTCGATGACGATGCCGTAGGGCACGGAGCCGGCGGTCGGCACCGGCACCTCCTCGATCTCCCCAGTCGCGCGGTCGAGGCGGGCGATGGCGTCGCCGCGCGACTCCGTGAACCAGAGGTCGCCTGCCGCGTCGAAGACGATGGTGTGGGGGCCGGTGTTAGCGGAAGGGATGGCAAACTCCTGGAACTGCTCCGTCTCTGGGTCGAAGCTCGCCAGCCGGCTCAGGCCGATGTAGGTGATCCAAACGATGCCGTCACGGTCGACGCCGATGCCGTGGGGTCGGGCGTTGGCCGTGGGCACCTCCCACTCTTCGAACCGCTCCGACGCCGGGTCGAACATGCCCAGCTTGTTCCCCTGGAACTCCGTAAACCAGAGGCGGCCGGCTGAGTCGATAGCGATCGAGTGGGGAACGCCGTCGCGGGTGGGGAGATCGAATTCGCTGATCGTCGCCCCGCCGGTACCGGCGATGGCGGTCTGCGTTGCGGCGGCATCGGGAGTCGTGCCATCGCTCTGTCCGCCACAGGCGACGGTCAGCAACAATACCATGGTCGTGAGCGGCACCGCACGTAACGGCACCGCGCTCATGGCACGAAGCGTTCTGGCGTGACGATGATCAGGATGCGGCCCTGCTCGCGCAGCCGCTCAGCGAAGTTCTCCGGCGGCGGCTGGTCCGACATGTTTTGAACGATCTGCGCCGTCCCATCCTCGATGTCCGTCTCCTCGATCCGCGCACGGCCGGAGATCATGACGTACGGATGACCCCCCGCCCGAACGATGCAGAGGGAGACCTGGGGGTTCCGGCGAACGTTCTTGTACTTGGCGCGGTCGCGGGTAGTAGAGATGAGAAACCGGCCGTCTTGGTACGCGTAGTTTATCGGCGAAAGCTGCGGGCTACCGTCGCTGCGGAGCGTGGCCAGCACGGCCAGCTTCTCCTCCTGGATGATCTGCTCCTGCTCCGGAGTGGGTACCATAGCGAACCTTACACCTTTAGTACGAGGATCTCGCGGGTGAGGCGACCGTCGCTTTGCACGTGCACTCGCACATCGATCAGGCGAACCTTCAGCGGCCTATCTCCGTCCTGGTGGAGATAGAGTTCATCGCCCTTCTCGAACCGATATTCGCTGGTGAGCCGCACGAGGAGGTCCTGCCTCTTCGCCGTAAAGGGGTCTGATTCGTAGATCTCCGTCTCCACGGGTCGACTCCTCCTCACTAGACTGCGCTGTATGGTAGCAGGGCCTCGGTTGTCGGTCGAGGGGCAGGACGAAAGCAGGGGGTTTCCCCTATAGCTATGCTCCCTTGAGAGCAGCGATAATCAAATGTAGTAATAATGTCCAGCGCTTAACATTATGTCGACTCGCATTGCGCACACAAGGAGGTAGCCATGGCCGAGGAAGTGAAGAACCCAACCACATCGAACTTGGGGAACTTGGGAGGCGAGCTGGACGCTGCGCTCACCACCCTAGAGTCGGTGTTGGGAGAGGCCAGCCACGCTGTGGCGGGTATCCGCGACACCCTTCCTCAGATCGCCGCCCTGGGCGAGGTGGTGGCCGAATTGGAAGCTGCCATGGCTAACGCCTACCGGCACCTCAGCGTACCCCTCGGCGCGACCGAGAAGCCACCAACGCCCACCATACTGCGTGCGGTGCCCGCTTCTGCGCCGGCAGAACCGGAGCCTGTCGAAAGCGCGACCGCTTCGCCGGAGGCCGCGCCGTCGGCAGAGGCCGAGCCTGCGCCAGAAGCCTCGCTCGCTTCGCCGGAGGCCGCGCCGTCGGCAGAGGCCGCGCCTGAGCCCACACCAGAAGCCTCGGTCGCTTCTCCGGAGGCCGCGCCGTCGGCAGAGGCCGAGCCTGAGCCCACACCAGAAGCCTCGG
>JACZTE010000174.1 GCA_022573935.1 Chloroflexota bacterium | reverse complement strand
CGCGTCTGCGCCGGGGACCGTGTCGGTAGTGGGCACAGGCCGCGCGCCCCCGCCATCGCCGCAGGCGACGATAAGCAAGCCGAACAGAACCGCGATAGCTATCCGTACCATGCGACGATCATAGCGCATGACGCTTGACATAGCGAGGCGATCATCGCAAAATCAGTGAGCCTCCGCGTTGGCGGCAAGACACTTCGAACGAATGGAAAGGTAGGCTCACATGGCAGAGAAAGGGAAGGCCGCTGTCTTCCAGGGCCCCGGCAAGGGCTACGAGATCCAGGAGTTCGACGTTCCCGACCCGGAACCGGATGCGATCCTGATCAAGATCTCGCTGGGCGGCGTCTGCGGCTCCGATCTCCACTTCTGGCGCGGCGATTCGGCTGCCTTCGCCGTCATGGCCGGCCGCGTTGGCGGACACGAGATGACCGGCCGCGTAGCGAAGCTGGGCGCGAACATCAGCACCGACTCGCTCGGTCAGCCGCTGAAAGAGGGCGACCGCGTCTGCTACGCCTACTTCTATGCCTGCAATCGCTGCTACCAGTGCAACAAGGGCGAGTTCGCCGCCTGCCCGAACAAGCTGGCCCGGATGATGAGCGGCAACTCTCCGTTCAACGGCGCGTACGCCGAGTACTACGACCTTCAGCCCGGCCACTGGGTCTTCAAGGTGCCGGATGAGCTCTCCGACGAGATGGTGGCCTCGGTAAACTGCGCTCTCTCGCAGGTCATGTTCGGCCTGCATGAGGCCGGCCTCCGCATGGGCGACACGCTGGTCGTCCAGGGCGCGGGCGGCCTCGGCACCAACGCCTGCGCCGTCGCCAAGGAGATGGGCGCCAGCCAGGTGATCATCATCGACGGCGTGCCCGGCCGGCTCGAGCTGGCGAAGCAGTTCGGCGCGGACCACACCATCGACCTGAACGAGCTGGCCACGCCGGAAGAGCGGGTGCAGCGGGTCATGGAGCTTACTGCCGGCCGCGGCGCGGACGTCGTCGGCGAGTTCGTCGGCCTGCCGGCGGTGGTGCCGGAGGGGCTACAGATGATGCGCGGCGGTGGCACCTACCTGGAGATCGGCAACATCAGCATGGGTCAGACTGTGGAGATCGACCCCTCCTCGATCGTCTGGGGCTCCAAGCGGATCGTCGGCGTTGTCATGTACGACCCGTGGGTGATTCCTCAGGCGCTCGACTTCCTGGTGCGCACGCGCGACAAGTACCCGCACGAGGAGGTCGTCTCGCACAAGTACCCGCTGGCCGACATCAACAAGGCATTCGAAGAGGCGGAATGGCAGCGCGACGGCGACGCCACCAAGGTGCGCCGCGCCGTCATCGTGCCGTAGCGTAGCGCCGGCTAGGCTCCGACGGAGGCCTCGACGCGCTGCGATTCGATCCAGCGCTCGAGCGCGGGCCCGCTCTCGAAGCTGGCGATCAGCGCGTAGCGCGGGCCCGGCCCGCTGTGGTAGACGGCGTGCTGGAGCCGCTGGGAGTCGACGACGTACTGGGCCTGCGCCGGGCAGTGGATCCGGCTCTCCGTCGCGGGATCGTCCTTCTCCTCCCGCACGATCATGCAGCTCTCCGGATAGTCGGTCAGCTCCAGCCAGGCGCGAACCACCCAGCCCTCGCCGTCCGGGTTCAGCCTGTTGTTGTCGTCCAGGTGCAAGAAGCGCAGCATCTCCTCGTACGAGGCGCTGGGTTGCAGCTCGATTATCCGCACCCGCCCAAAGCGAGCGCCCACGTCCTTCGTCCACTGCACCAGCGTCGGGCAGCGCTCGGCGTTCTTCGTCCAGATGCCGTCCTTATCGGGTTTGCCGTGGTCCCAGAACCCCGCGCACTCCATCTCGCCCAGCGCGGAAGCGATGGGGGCGAACCTGGTATCGCCGCCGCTCTTCCAGTCCACGTATTCGAGCGACTGCCACTCCTCGGGCGGGATAGGCTTCGCAAGGGGCTTCAGCTGGACAAAGCCCTTCTCCTCCATCGCCGATAGTTTCGTGTATGCCATGTCGGACTCCCTCCCTGCTTCGCATTTTCCGCAATCGTAGCCCATCGCCGCCAACCGCGCAACGGTCGCCGCAGAACCGCAGTGGGTCAATTTGAATGAGCCACGTACTTCTTCGTAGTCGAGGCTTTCTAGCCTCGCCGCCGCCGAGCCTGGAAAGGCTCGGCGACAATGTACAAGCGTTGCAGACTGACCCACTGTAGCAACGGCCGTCGCAAAGCGAGCGCTAGCCGCAGAGCGAGCGCTATTGGAGGTCGCGACGCTGGAAGACAGCGTAGGAGATGGCGAGGAAGACGAGGCAGTAGAGCGCGAGCACGAGCGCGGCCACCGTCGGATCGGGAAGACTCACCGGCAAGAGCTGCTCTCGCGGCGCGAGCGAAAAGAACGCACCCTCATCGATCCGGTTGGCGCTCAAGATGGCGGCTACGTTGTGGCCCGGTAAGAACGCACGCGCGGTCTCTGACCACGCGGTGCCAATGCCGCTGAAGACGGCGATCATAATCGCCTCGAGTACGACGAAGATCACCGAACCCGCGACGCCCAGCGTGGTCGAGCGACTGACCGTCGTGAGCGCGAACGCGAGTAGACCGTATGGCATGATCGTGTAGCCCGCGCGCAGCACCATGAGGATGGCGGCGCCGAAGGAGGTCGAGCCGCTCACCTCCTCGCCGGCTATCGCCGATGCCATGAGGGAGAAGAGTATTCCTATCCCCAGCGCCGCGAGCAGGCCGACCGAAGCCATCATCACCAAGCCGATCAGCTTCAGGGTGAGGTACTCACTCCTCGTCTGGCCGCGGAGGAGCGCCTGACGCGCGGTACCCCAACTGTACTCCGTCCCGACGACGGATGCCGTCAGAATGCCGACGAGCATGGAGCCCCAGAACTGTCCGCTCTGAAGCAGCGCCGGAAGCGCGTGCGGCAGCACGAACGTGCGGAGCGTCTCGGCGTGGAAGAACGCATCGAATGCGTTGTTCTCGTCGGCCCAGGTCGCGTAGCCCAAGAGCCAGATGTGGGCCGCCACGCCGATCACCATCACCAGGAACAGGACATAGGGCAGCCAGCGCTTGCGCACCTTGAGCAGCTCGGCGGCCAGGACTCTAGGCGCCGGCAGGAGCATCACCGGTCACCTCCAGGAAGAACTCCTCCAGACTGCCCTCGCGGCGCCGCAGCTCGTGCAGGTAGATATGCTGCTCCGCCAGCGCCCGGCTCAGGTCGGCCGCCCGCTCCAGCGGCGCGTCCACCACCAGCCGGCCGTCCGCGCGCGTCACGCCGGCGACCCAGTCCAGCGCCTCCAGCACCTGCACCGCCCGCTCCACATCGGTCACCCGTAGCTCCAGCGCCTCGCCCCGGCGTCGCAGCGCCGGCACGGACTCCTCGGTGAGCAGGCGGCCCTCCTTGACGATGCCGACGTCGTCGCACATCTGCTCCACCTCCCCCAGGAGATGGCTGGAGACGAACACCGTCTTGCCGGTCTTGGCCAGCTCCCGGATCAGGTTGCGGAACTCTCGCATCCCGGCCGGGTCGAGGCCATTCGTCGGTTCGTCGAGGACGATCAGCTCCGGATCGTGCAGGAGCGAGCCGGCCAGCAGCAGGCGCTGCTTCATCCCCTGCGAGTAGGTGCGCATCTTGTCGTGGGCGCGGTCGCGCAGCCCTACCAGCTCCAGCACCTCGTCGATTCGCGCGGCCGTCACGCCCTCGGAGAGCGCCGCCCACACGCGTAGGTTGTC
>JACZTE010000173.1 GCA_022573935.1 Chloroflexota bacterium | reverse complement strand
TCGCTGCGCTCAGAATGACAGGTGGCGAAGGACTCAGAATGACAAGAGTGGACTTGATCGAGCAGGAGCGCGCGAAGGACGAGTAGGGGCGACCGTCCGGTCGCCCTCGAACAGTCCTGAGCGGGGCGCAACCTCGTAGGGACAGACCTTCAGGTCTGTCCGGCTCCTGCCGCTGACTAATGAGGTGTCAAACATGACTGATTCGCCCCTCAACGTCCTCACCGAGCGTCGGGGCCGCACCTTCGTCGTCACGATCAACCGGCCGGAGGTGCGCAACTGCGTCGACGGCGAGACCGCGCAGCTCCTCAACGAAGCGGTCGACACCTTCCGGACCGACGACGATCTGGACGTCCTCGTCCTCACCGGCGCGGGCGATATCTCGTTCTGCTCCGGCGCCGACCTCAAGAACGTCGATAGCCTGACCACTCGCCCCGGCGCGCGCGAATCCGGCCCCATGGGCATCTCTCGCATCATCGACATCGACAAGCCGACCATCGCCGCCGTCAACGGCTATTGCACGGCCGGCGGCCTGGAGCTCGCCTGCTGGTGCGACTTTCGCATCGCCGCCCGGAACGCGCAGTTCGGCGTCCTCAACCGTCGCTGGGGCGTCCCCCTGGTCGACGGCGGCACCCAGCGGCTGCCGCGCATCGTCGGCCTGGGCAACGCGCTCTACCTGATCGAGACGGGCGCCCTCATCGACGCGGAGCACGCGATGCGCATCGGCCTGGTGCAGGAGGTCGTTCCGGAGGGCCGTGCGCTGGAGCGGGCCGTGCACGTGGCTGAGAGGCTTTCGGCCTATCCGCAGCTAGCGATGCGGAACGACCGGCGAGCGACGCTCGACGGGCTCACGTTGCCGCTGGCCGAAGGGCTGGAGCACGAAGTGCGCGTACACCACGATACGCTGCGCGACCCCAGCATGGGGGAGTGGTTGCGCCGCTACGCCGCCGGCGACCGGCCCGAGCCGTTTCGCCCGCCGGACTGAGGCGCGCCTATGGTCCTGGCGGGCTGTCTCCTGGGGGTCCGCCTCCCGGCATGCCCGGCAAGGTGCCGCCTTCTTCCCTGAACATGAGGAGGCCTGCTACGGCAAGAGCGGCCGCTGCGATGATGCCCAGATAGAAGCCAAACCCTAAATGGCTAGATTCGTTCAGGAACTTGATTACCACGAACAGTAGCGCGACGACGCCTCCGGCCAAGTGAACCCTGCCCCAACTCTGGCCACCCACATCGTTCGGGAGCGCCACATCGGTGAAGGTCTTCGCCACGATGACGCCTGCCATCGCCATGCCGATCAGAATCGGAACGATGGACCAGATCGCTCCAGGAGATTGCCATCCGCTTCTGCTAACTGACCCGAATGATCCCAAGTCAATGCTGTACCACGGCAGAAAGCCAGCGACAAAGAGGACGATGCCGGCGATGAGAATGATCTTCTCTCCGATACCCAAGGCCTGAAATTTCTCGATTATCTTTTCCATCATCACCTCCAAGTCGAGCTTAGCCGGGCGAGACGTTGGTTGCAATCCCAGTATCGGCGAAAGTAGCGCCGGATAGCGCGTAGCTCGGCCGCCCATACAGCCCTGCAGCGACAGGCACCACACAACCCTGGGTCGGGCTTCACCCCGACAGCGACAGGTTCGGTGTGAGATCAGCCGACAGGCTAAAGCCTGTCCCGCAACTATTGATAGCGGGCGAAGGCGACCGGATGGTCGCCCCTACAGCCCTGCAGCGACAGGCACCACACAACCGTGGGTCGGGCTTCAGCCCGACAGCGACAGGCTTCGGCGTGAGCTCAGCCGACAGGCTAAAGCCTGTCCCGCAAGCGGAAGAGGGCGACCGGATGGTCGCCCCTACAGCCTATCGCGTACGCGGGGGGACAGATGTCCACTTACACCTAACCCCGCGTTCGTGATAGGCTATCGAGCGATATGCCTACCGCCCGACTGAACGGCATCGAGATCTACTACGAAGAGCGCGGCCAAGGCCCCGCCCTCGTCCTCACGCATGGGCTGGGCGACTGCGCCGAGCTCTGGTCGCCGCTGGCCGAGGCGCTCGCGGATGGCTATCGCGTCGTCTCCTGGGACATGCGCGGACACTATCGGTCGGAAGCGCCCGAGGATCCAGCGCAGTACACGCAGGACCTCGTCGTCGAGGACCTGCGCGCCCTCTGCGACCACTTAGGCATCGAGCGAGCGGTGTACGGCGGCCACTCGCTGGGCGGCTACACCGCCCTCCGCTTCTACGAAGCCTACCCGGAGCGCGTCGCCGGGCTCGTCCTGCATGCGGCCGGGCCGGGCTATCGCAACCAGGAGGGCAGCCAGGCCTGGACCGACCGGCTGAACAAGATCGCCGGCAAACAAGAAGAAAAGTTTCCCGGTAGCTCGGCTCGCGTCTCGGCGAAGGAGCTGCGCGTGGGCGCGCCCGCCCTCGGCGACGTGGCGCAGCACATGGTGCGCGGCATCGCCGGCGTCGAGCGCGGCGTGATGGCGCACCCGCGCTTCGTCGACGCGACGACGCTTCGCGTGCCGGCGCTGGTGCTCGTGGGCGAGAACGACCGCGGCTATCAGGCCAGCGCGGACTACTTCGCCGCCAAGCTGCCGGACGGTCGCAAGGTGATCGTGGAGGGCGCCGGCCACCCGGCCGTGCTGGAGCGCCCGGAGCTGGTAAACGCCGCCGTTCGTGAGTTCCTCGACGGCCTGGACTTGAGCTGACATGGCACTTGGTAACTGGCCCGCGCGATTCGTCCGGCGGCTCCTGCGCCGTCCCAGTGCCGAACCACGCGACTGGCCCACCGGCCTGATCGAGCTGGCTGACGGCGTCTTCGCCTACGTGCAGGCGGGCGGCGGCCTCTGCGTCAGCAACGCCGGACTGATCGTCGGGCCGGACGGCTGCATCGTCATCGACGCCCTCTTCGCGCCCTCGATGACGCGAGCGCTGCGGGAGGAGATCGCCCGCGTCACCGACAAGCCGGTGCGGCTGCTGATCAACACCCACCACCACATCGACCACACGCTGGGCAACGCGCTCTTCCCGGAGGCGCAGATCGTCAGCCACGTCAACGCTCGACGGGAGCAGGAGCGGGTCGGCACCAGCGTCCTCGACCGGCTGCGCCCGCTCCGGCCCGAACTCGTCGCCGAGGCGGAGGGCATCGAGCCGCGACTGGCCGACATCACGTTCGACGGCGAGCTGGCGCTGCACCTGACCGGCCGCACGGTGCGGCTGCTCCACCTGGGCACGGCCCACACCATCGGCGATGCGCTGGTGCTGCTGCCCGACGATAAGCTGCTCTTCGCCGGCGACGTCGCCTTCCATTCGGTGACGCCCCTCGCGATCGAGGGTCACATCGGCGGCTGGCTGGACGTCTGCGACCAGATCGACGCGCTGGACGTGGCGACGATCGTGCCCGGGCACGGGCCGGTGGGCGGCAAGGCGGAGCTGCGCGAGATGCGCGGCTACCTCGACTCGATCCACCGCCAGGCGCGCGCGGCGTTCGGAGCAGGACGTTCGCACGAGGAGGCGACGCAGGGCATCGACCTGGGCAACTACGCCTCGTGGACGGAGCCGGAGCGGCTGGCGCTTAACGTCGCTCGCCTCTACCAGGAGTTCCGCGAAGAGATCTAGCCCTCCGAAGGCTCAGGACGATGCAAGGTAATGCCCGAAGGCCAGGCTTAAGCCTGGCCTTCGGATTGCTAGCGACTAGACCGCCGGATACTAGCAACCAGCAACTAGTGACT
>JACZTE010000172.1 GCA_022573935.1 Chloroflexota bacterium | reverse complement strand
CCCAGGGCCGTCTTGGGCAGGGCGAGGGTCAGGGTGGCGGTGGCCTTGATCGACGGTTCGTATACCCTGCCCGAGCCCGCGTCTACGCCGGAAGGGACGTCCAGCGACACGATGGGCCGGCCGCTAGCGTTCGCCAGTTCGATCAGCGAGGCGGCCTGGCCCCGAGGCGCCCCTGCCAAGCTGTAGCCGATGAGCGCGTCGATGATAAGGTCAGCCTCAGCGAAGGCGCGTCGGAGAAGCTCCGGGGCCATCGCCTTCGCTGCCAGCAGCTCTACCCCCATGCTGTGCAAGATCGAGGCCTGCTGAGCGGGCACATCGACAAGCTCCTCCAGCGTCCCGGAGAGGAGGATGCGGACATCGCTTCCCATGTTGATCAGGTGGCGAGCCGCGACCAGGCCGCCGCCGCCGTTATTCCCCGTGCCGGCCAGCACCAGCACGCCTCGCTTCGGAGTCCCAGCCGCCAGGCTCGCGGCTAGCCGGGCCAGGCTGCGGCCGGCGTTCTCCATCATCTGCAGGAGGACGATCCCGTACTCCTCGATCATCAGCCGGTCCACCTCCCGCATCTGCTCCGTGGTGACGGACGGTACGCGCTTCATCCCTTCCCCTCTCGCTCCTGCTGCTGGCGAACCAGCCCACTCGCGCCGGCGCCTCCGTGTAGCATTCGGCGAGGAAGCCGCAGCCACTGCTTTCACGACCCGCTCTTCCCAGCCTCTGCCGCCTCAGCGCCCGCCGTGTGCGCTGTCGCTTCGTGGAGCTGCACCGCCGCGTTGATGAGCCCCAGGTGGCTAAATGCCTGCGGGAAGTTCCCCAGCATCTCGCCGGTATCGGGATCGATCTCCTCACTGAACAGGCCGAGGTCGTTGGCGCAGCCCCGAAGCTTCTCAAACAGATCGCGCGCTCGTTCAACCTGCCCCAGCGCGATCAGGTTGTCGGCGAGCCAGAACGTGCAGATAGTGAACACGCCCTCGCCGCCTGCGAGACCGTCGTTGTAGCCCTTGTAGCGGTACACAAAACCTTGTGGCGACGTCAGCTCGCGCTCGATCGCTTCGATCGTAGAGCGCATGCGGGGGTCATCGGCGCGGATGAAGCCCACCAGGGGCAACAACAGATTGCTCGCGTCCAGCAGCTTGCTGCCGTACGCCTGTACGAACGCCCCGCGCTCGGCATCGTAGCCCTTGGCCAGGATGTCGCGTTTGATCTCCCTCCGCACCTCGCGCCAGAGCTCGACATCTCCAGGGAGCTTGAGGGCGCGCGCGGCCTTGATCGCCCGGTCGAGGGCGACCCAGCACCAAACTTTCGAGGAAACGAAGTGCTGCCGTCCACCACGCGTCTCCCAGATCCCGTCGTCCGGCTCCTGCCAGTGATCGATCACAAAGGCGACGACGCGCTGCAGGTACTCCCAATAGCCAGGATCCATCTCGCCGCCGAACTTGCGGTACAGGTGTGCCGAGTCCAGCACTTCTCCATAGATATCCAGTTGGAACTGGGAGTACGCGTCATTTCCTATTCGGACAGGGCGCGAGCCACGGTATCCATCCAGCTCAGGCAGCTCCGTCTCTGTCAGCCGCCGCTCGCCACCCAGGCCGTACATGATCTGGAGGTCTCGGGCGCGCCCGGCAGTGCTCCACTCCAGCCAATCCTTGAACGACCGGGCCTCTGCTGTGTAGCCAAGGATGAACAGGCCGTAGAGCGCGAACGTTGCGTCCCGGATCCAGGTGAAGCGGTAGTCCCAATTGCGCCCACCCCCAATCGCCTCGGGCAGCGAAGTTGTCGCCGCTGCCAGCAGCGCGCCGGATGGCGCGTAGGTCAGCGCCTTGAGCGTGAGGGCAGAGCGGAGGACATCGTCACGGTACCGGCCATCGTACGTACACAGCGAGGACCATTCCTCCCAGAACCGCCGCGTTTCAGCGAGGCGGCGGTCGACCTCGTCCTCGTCGACCTCATCGACGTCGTGGGAGGTAAAGGATCTCCGCCCCACAGGGAGGCGCGGCTGATGGGTGACGACCGAATAGAGCTTCTCGCCGGCGTTCAGGAGCCCTTCAGCCTGGAAACCACCATCTACCACCTGAAGGGGTGCCGAGCAGTAGATCGAGAGGGCGTCGGCGCCGCCGTGGGCGAAGCCTGCGTGGGGGCTGCTGAGGACGGCGTGCGGGACGATCGTGCCGTAATCGAAGCGCGGGCAGCACTCGACCATGAAGCGAACGTTGCCGCTGACGCATTCGAGGATCCGCGCTACCTGCCGGCCACGGCTCTCCTCTGTGGGTTCCTCTGGTGCGGGGTGCGGATGGACGGGCATGAAGTCCGTCAGCTTCGCAACCCCCGTGTCGGTGTCGAAGGTGGTTTCGAGGATGTTCGTCTCCGGCAGGTAACGCCGGCTCACCGAGCGGACTTCTCGAGGGGCGACCTGAAAATAACCGCCCTTACGCCAGTCAAGGATGCGGCTGAAGACGGCGGGGCTGTCGAAACGGGGAAAGCAGCACCAGTCGATGGACCCGGCCTTGGACACCAGGGCGCAGGAGTGCATATCGCTGATGAGACCGTAGTCGGCAATTGGTGGATACTGCTCGTCCTTAGTCAATTCCGGCTCCATTCTCCGGCCCGTGTGACTGCATCATACGTCACCGCCTTACGGCCCGCTCGTGAGACCGCCTGGTACGATCGGCTGGGCAACTTCTGGTAGCTCGCTGGTCACTTCGCGCAGCTTCACCAGGTAGGCTGATAGGACGAACGCCGTCCCGATGACGTTGGTCGGATCCTCTAGCCCGGCCGGTGTCGTCCCTTCCTGCGCGAAGAAGTCGACCACTAGCGAGATGACCAAGAACCCGAAGCCCGTCACCAGCAGCGGGAATGATGCTCTCGATCGAAGGAGCTCGCCGAGGAAGATCGCGACCATGGTCATGGCCACAACGCCATAGCCGAGCACGAATATGTCGTCGGGGTTGTTGAGCAGGGGTATGGTCACCCCGAGACCCTCCTCCAACACATCGCCCATTCGCTCGTGGATCTGGAAATAGTCGTCGACGCCCAACCAGAGGAGACCGGCGCCCGAGAGGATCCAGAAGAAGCTGCCGGGGGCGTCTACCCGCTGTTCAGCCTGAGGGAGGCGCCAGAAGCGGGTGTAGATGAGATACCCCGCCACGCCGGTCAGTAGCAGCTGCCCGGCCTTCAGCGTCTGGATTGGCCCGAACTCCCCGAACGTTAGCGCCCAACTTATTCCACCTGGTTCCGCCGACCGCTCACCTTTGAGCAGAAAGATGGTGCCAGCAACGATCAGGGCCACGAGGTTTACGGCGAGAATCACTCCGACCATGGGGAGGTGGGACCCAAGGTGTCCTATCGAATCCTTTACCCAAGCGATGACGTGGTGCGGCCGTAACAGATGCCAGCGGTCACTGACCATCCGGGACCCCAGTCCGGGGCCGGAACAGGCGAGCCAGCAGGTGAGCACCGCGAGGTGCTGCCGCTCGTACATCTTAAAGGGCAGCTTTCGTAGCCCCTCATCGAGCAGCACCGCCAGCAGGGGGCGGTTCTTGCGCAGAGGTTCGGCCACGATGTAGGCGAATGTACCCAAGCCCGGGAGCGCCGACAGCACGGCCACCGTGAGTGTGTGGATCTTTCGCGCCCCGCGCAGCTCCTCTCCCGAAACGCGCCCGCGAAGCGCCCTCGCCTCTATCCTGATCCGGAAGAATATCGTCCATCCAAAGCGCGCGATGCTACCCAGGGGGAACCGCAGGT
>JACZTE010000171.1 GCA_022573935.1 Chloroflexota bacterium | reverse complement strand
AGTCGCAGCGCCGTCGTCGCCCGCTCCGCCCGCAATAGCCGGGATGATCGCGATCTGGTCGCCCTGCGCCAGCGGCGTCGCATCGCCGCCCAGGCTGCCGATCTCATGGTTGTTGACGTAGATGTTGATGTGCGCCGGGATCTTGTGCTCGCTGCTGTAGATGAGGTCGTGCACGCCGGGGAAGCGACGGTCTAAGTTGTCCAGCACCTCCGCGATGGTGGCGCCTTCCACCTCTACCTGCGGATGGTTGCCCGTCATCCTGCGAAACGGGGTGGGAATGTACACCGTAACAGTCATCATCGTTGTGTCCTCTCCAGGATCTGCTTCTTACTCATTGCGCTTATAGGTTCACGCTCAGGTATCGCTCGCCGGTGTCGGGCAGCACCGTAACCACTCGCTTGCCCGCCCCCAGCTTCGCTGCCACCTGGACCGAGGCGAAGATGTTGCAGCCGGCCGAGATGCCTACCAGCAGCCCTTCCTCTTTCGTCAGGCGGGCGGTCATGGCGTAAGCGTCTTCGTCGGTGACGGCGATGAGCTCGTCGTAGATATCGCGGTTGAGCACGGTCGGCACGAAGCTGGCGCCGATGCCCTGGATGCCGGTCAGGCCGGCCTTGCCGCCCGCCAGCACCGCCGAACGCGCCGGCTCCACCGCCACGACCACGATCGCCGGGTTGTGCGCCTTGAGCACCTCGCCGACGCCGGTGATGGTGCCGCCTGTGCCCACGCCGGCGACGAAGGCGTCGAGCTTGCCGCCCGTGGCTCGCAGGATCTCCTGGGCGGTGGTGCGCCGATGGATCTCCGGGTTGGCAGGGTTGTCGAACTGCTGGGGCATGAAGTAGCCGTGCTTCTCCGTCAGCTCCTGTGCGGCGAAGACGGCGCCTGACATGCCCTCGATGGCCGGCGTGAGCACCAGCTCCGCACCGTAGCGCGTGAGCAGCTTTCGCCGCTCCACGCTCATGTCCTCCGGCATGGTGAGGATCAGCCGGTACCCTTTCACCGCGGCCGTCATGGCGAGGCCGATGCCTGTGTTGCCGCTCGTCGGTTCCACGAGGGTGTCGCCCGGCTTGAGCGCGCCGCTCGCCTCCGCGTCCTCGATCATGCTGAGGGCGATGCGATCTTTGATGCTGCCCGAGGGGTTGAGCGATTCGAGCTTGGCCAGCAGCTCGGCCGAGCCTTCCGGCACGACGCGATGCAAGCGCACCAGCGGCGTGTTGCCGACGAGGTCGAGCACGCTGTCGGCGATCTCCTCGCCGGCGCGAACGGAGGCCTTCAGCTTCCGCAGCTCAGATGTAGTAGCGTCCGCCATCGTGGCTGTTCCTCCGCTCCTTCTCGGCTAGGTCTGCGATCGATACGCTGTCGAGTATCTCCTGAGTGGCGTCTCGCACACGCTCCCACACCTCGCGCTGGACACAGCCACCCTCCTTGTTGCAGGCGTCCGGGTCGTCCACGCAGGCGCTCGGCGCCAGCGTGCCTTCCAGCGCGACCATCACGTCGCTCATGCGCACCTTGTGAGGCTCGTCGATGAGCGAGTGGCCGCCCTGGGGCCCGCGAACGCTACGAATGAAGCCGGCGCGGCGCAGCGTCGTGAGGAGCTGATCCAGGTACGTCTCCGGTATCTCCTGTCGCGAAGCGATCGCGGCGCTCTGCACCGGCCCCTGGCCATAACGATGGGCTAGCTCCACGAGAGCGCGCACGCCGTAGTCACCTTTGGTAGAGACTTTCACCTCAGCATCACCTGTTCACCAGTAAAGTCAACCGGAATCCTCAACAATCTCAGTCTAGCACATTCCTAGATCGCCAGCAGCACGCCCGGCACGAGCACGATCGTTGCTAGGAAGGCGATAAAGGCGCGCCGGTTGGCCGTCACCCGGCGGGCGAGCCCAAGGATGGCGCGCTGATACGGCTGGTAGACCAGCAGGAGCACGGCGATCGAGATCGCCGCAGTCACCACTAGCTGCGTGACCACCACGGTCACCGCCTGTGGCGCATCCAGCAGGACAGCGGCGAACAGGGTGTCGATGAAGGTGGTGATGTTCGCGCCCATGACGTAGGGAACGATGCCGTGGCGCCGTACCACTCCCTTCAGCGAGAGGGGCACCAGCAGCGTGAGTGAGATCGAGACGGACAGGGTCACAAGCGTCACGAGACCGCCCATGATGAACATGGCCAGCGGCCGGTGGAAGAAGGAGAGCACTCGCTCCAGCCGGGGGCTGGGCGGCTCCAGGTTGGGGAGCACCTTGTCGAAGAGCTGGAAGCTGGCCAGCAGCACTGCTACGCCCAGCGCGAAGAGCGCCAGCCCCGGTAGCACCTTGTCCGCCTGCTCCGCCAAGCTGCCGAACGAGTTGTCGATGACGGTGGCCAGGGCCGGCGGTGCGCCCACCGCAACGCCGCTGAACCAGCCTTGATCGAGCGCCAGAAGGCCGATTAGGGCTGAGGGTGTGTAGATGCTCACCGTCGTGAGCAGCGCCACCACGCCGATGTAGAGCCCGTCTGGGTTGCGCTGGTGACGGACGTAGTAGATGAACCCCACCAACAGCACAATGAACGAGGCTCCGAACCGGGAGCCGTTGATCATGGCGAAGCTCTCCACGTCGGTGATGACGCCTCCGTCGAAGAGGGTGAGGGAGGTAGCGGCTACCGGCGACCCGCTGAGCACCACGTACGCGCCCAGCCAGCCGAAGCCGAAGAGGTTGAGCGGACCGTCGGCCGACAGCCGGCTCAAGAGCGAACCCGCGCCCGAGGCGCCGGAGGTGAGCAGCTCCAGCCCGAGCACGAAGAGTGCGAGCGCTGCCAGACCACTCGTAAATTTCAGGAGGGCGGAGCCCGCGCTGCGAAGCCGGGGCCGGGCGGCGCCGGGAATTTCCAGCCCGATCAGGCCCAGCCGCGCCTCCGCTGTCTCGGGGTCAACGAACACCCGAGGCCGGGCGGCGACGGGCGCTTCCAGCCCGATCGAGCCCAACCGCGCCTCCGCCGCCTCCGGGTCAACGAACACCCGAGGCGCGCGGATAACGCCGGCCCGGGCCTCGGACACTTCCATCTATGCTCCCGTCTGCGCCGCCTGCTTCGTCGCGTCGATGAGGATGCGGGCTATCTCCGGTCGCGTGAACTCCGCCGGCGGCACTTCGCCCGCTGCCAGCATCTCGCGCACCCGCGTGCCGGAGAGCGCGACGCGCTGGTCGGCGTCGTGAGGGCAGGTCTTGGTGCTCGCCATCGACAGGCAAGAGCGGCAGTAGAAGCTGTGCTCGAAGAAGAGGGGTGTCATGCCCAGCTCCTCCCGCGTGAACTCTTGGAAGATCGTCTGGGCATCGTAGGTGCCGTAGTAGGAGCCGACGCCGGCGTGGTCGCGCCCGACGATGAAGTGGGAGCAGCCGTAGTTCTTCCGTACCAGGGCGTGGAAGATCGCCTCTCGCGGGCCGGCGTAGCGCATCGCCGCGGGCAGCACCGAGAGGAGGACGCGGTCCTTCGGGTAGTAGCCGTCCAGCAGCACTTCGTAGCAGCGCATGCGGACGTCGGCTGGGATGTCGCCCTGCTTCGTCTCGCCGACGAGGGGATGGAGAAGCAGCCCATCGACGATCTCCAGGGCGCACTTCTGGATGTATTCGTGGGCGCGGTGGACGGGGTTTCGCGTCTGGAAGCCGACGACGGTGTGCCAGCCGCGCTCGGCGAAGGCGGCGCGGGTCTGGGCTGGGGCTAGCCGATGCTCGGCGAACGGCGCCGGTGGCCGGCGAAACACGGTCACCTGACCGCCCAGCAGCACCTCGCCCTGCGCGTAGAGGGCGGCGACGCC
>JACZTE010000170.1 GCA_022573935.1 Chloroflexota bacterium | reverse complement strand
GGCGCTGGCTGTCGTTGAAGTAGGCGGGTACGGTGATCACCGCCTCGGTGACCGTATCGCCCAGGTAGGCTTCGGCGTCGGTCTTCAGCTTCTGGAGGATCATGGCCGAGATCTCGGCGGGCGAGTAGACCTTGTCGCCCATCCGCACATGGGCATCGCCGTTCGACGCCTTCTCGATCTTGTAGGAGAGGAGCTTGGTGTCGCTCTGCACCTCCGCGTCGTCGAACTTGCGGCCCATCAGCCGCTTGATCGAGTAGAGCGTGTTCTCCGGGTTGGTCACCGCCTGCCGCTTGGCGACGGTGCCGACGAGCCGCTCGCCGGACTTGCTCACCGCGACGACGGACGGCGTGACGCGGCCGCCCTCGGAGTTGGGGATGATCGTGGGCTCGCCCGCCTCCATCACCGCGATGGCGCTGTTCGTCGTGCCCAGATCGATGCCGATTACTTTAGCCATGGTTCTATCCTCCTAGTTCAGCGGGATAAGCTTCCGTCGGGCTGAAGCCCGACCTTCGGTGTGAAAAGCTGAAGCCCGACCTACAGTGTGAAAAGCTGAAGCCCGACCTACAGTGCGAAAAGCCGAAGCCCGACCTACAGTGCGAAAAGCTGAAGTCCTGCAGCTACTCCCATTTTGTGGGACAGGCTTCAGCCTGTCGCCTGTCGGGCTGAAGCCCGACCTTCGGTGTGAAAGGCTGAAGCCCGACCTTCGGTGTGAGAAGATGCCGCTACTCTGCAGCTTCGCTCTCCGGCGCTTCGTCTTCTTGTTCCTCGTTCCCTGTTCCTTGTTCCTTCGCACCCACGATAACCATCGCGGGGCGGATGACGCGTTCGCCTAGCTTGTAGCCCTTCTGGACGACGGAGACGACCTTGCCCTCATCGCCCGGGGCCTCGCTGATCGCCTCGTGCACCTGCGGGTCGAACGGCTGGCCCTCGGCCACCGGGATCTCCTTCACGCCGGCGCTCTCCAGCACCGCCTGGAACTTGCGGTAGATGAGCCAGATGCCATCGATCCAGGTGAGGCCGGCCAGCTTGGGGTCGACGGTGCTCAGGGCGCGCTCGATGTCGTCCACCAGCGGCAGCAGATTGATCACGAACGAGGCGTTGGCGAGGCGGCCCATCTCGGAGCGCTCCTGCTCCACGCGCCGCTTGTGGTTCTGGAAGTCGGCGGCGGCCCGCTGCCATTTCCCCAGGTAGCCCTGCGCCTTCGCCTTCTCCTCCTCCAGCCGTGCGCGCAGCCCCTCGACGTCCTGGGGCTCCTCTTCCGTAGATGGAGCGTCCGCAGAAGGGGCGTCCGCAGACGAAGCGGCTGCCGCCTCAGCCGAAGCCTCGGCCGCCGGCGGGCCTGCCTGCTCTTGGGGATCGTCTTGCTGCTTCTCGTCGGTCATCCTTGCCCAGCCGGAGAGTTCGTCTTACTCGTAGTATTCGGTGAGGAGTTCGCTCATCACGTCCGCCAGATAGCGAACGGTCGAGATCGTGTGGGAGTAGCGCATCCGCATCGGGCCGAGCACGGCGAGCGCGCCCGAAGCGACGCCGGGGGCGCCGTAGCCGCCGATGATGACGCTGCACTCGCGCATCGCCTCGCCCGCCTCGGCCAGCCGCGGGTGCTCCGCGCCGATGATCACGGTAACCCCCTCTTGCGCCAGGGCGCGGAGCGGGATGGTGCGCGTCAGGTTGTGCTCGTCGAGCAGCTCCAGCAGGTCGAGCACGCGGTCGCTGTCGGTGAACTCGGGCTGGCCGAGGATGTGGCGCAATCCTTCCAGGTACGCCTCGTCCAATCCGCCTTCGTCTACCGCCGCCATGATCTCGACCACCGTATCCATGATCTGCCGCTCAAGCTCGGTCAACACGGCCTCGCCGGCGGTTACTTCCCGCACTGTCGACTGGCCGAAGCGCCGGTTCAGCCGGGCTGCCAGGACGCTGAGTTCGTCTTGCGTCTGAGGCTGCTCCAGCCTGAGGATCTGCTGCTGCAATCGACCCTGGTCCAGCACCAGCACCAGAAGCGCGGTGCTGTCCTGCAGGCTCACCAGCTCCAGATGCTTGATGTGGCAGGCAGCCGCATGCGGCGAAGTGACGACAGCGACGTTCTCCACCGTTTGCGCCAAGATAGAGGCAGCCAGGTGTGTCCATCGCTCTTGACCTCGCTCTATCTGGTGGAACTGATGTCGAATCGTCTGCTGAGCCTCCTGAGAGAGCGTCTCCTCGTGCATCAGCCACTCTACGTAGAAGCGATAGCCCTTCTCCGTGGGTATGCGGCCGGCCGAGGTGTGTGGCTGGTTGAGATACCCCTGAGCCTCCAGCTCCGCCATCTCGCTACGGATGGTGGCAGCCGAAACGCCGACCTGATGGTTGCGGCCCAGGGCCTGAGAGGCGACCGGCACCGCACGTTCGACGTATTCGCTCACGATCAGTTCGAGGATATGGGTCTGGCGTTCCGTCAGCATGAGAAACCCCGTCCTGATAGCCGATTAGCACTCTCACGAGTAGAGTGCTAATCTGAGTTCAATCTAGCACCGCTCGAATGCCCTGTCAAGGCGCGGGCCATCCTCTTTACACGAGAGCTTCGTGGTATACTGGCTCCACGTCAGGAAGCGGCCAGTGAGACTGGAGCGAGCAATTTGGACGTTCGCGCGCGCATTGTCGGCCTCGGCAAATACCTGCCTGAGCGGATTCTCACGAATTCCGACCTCGAACGGCTCGTAGATACCTCGGATAGCTGGATCCAGGAGCGCACCGGCGTTCGCGAGCGGCGCATGGTCGCCGACGACGAGAGCGCGAGCACGATGGCCATCGAGGCGGCGCGTGTCGCGCTCGCCCAGGCAGAGATCGACCCTGCCGACCTGGACCTCATCATCGTCACCACCATCACGCCGGACGGGCTGTTCCCCGCCGTCGCCTCGCGGGTGCAGCACGGCCTCGGCGCGAAGCGGGCCGCCGCCTTCGACATCAGCGCCGCCTGCGTCGGCTTCCTGACCGGCATGGCGACCGCCTCCCAGTTCATCAGCAGCGGCACCTACCAACGGGTGCTGGTCGTCGGTAGCGAAACGCTCTCCCGCATGATCGACTGGAAAGACCGCAGCACCTGCGTCCTCTTCGGCGATGGCGCGGGCGCGGTGGTGCTGGAAGCGTCCGACCGGGGCGGGCCGCTATCGTTCGTCTTCCACAGCGATGGCAGCGGCGTCCATTTCCTCTACGCTCCCGGCCCCTGCGGGCCGCCCGCGACCACGAAGACGGACGACTACTACATCGCGATGGAGGGCACCCAGATCTTCAAGTTCGCCGTGCACGCTATGGAGTCATCCGCACGTGAGGCTGTCGAGGCCGCCGGCCTCGCGCTCGATGATATCGACCTGCTGATTCCCCACCAGGCGAACCTGCGCATCATCAACGCCACCGCTAAGGCGCTGGGGATCCCCCCAGAGCGAGCGATGATCAACGTCGACCGCTACGGCAACACCTCGTCCGCCTCCATCCCCATTGCGCTGCGAGAGGCCTGGGAGCAGGACCGCCTGCACGAAGGCGACCGGCTGTTGCTAGTGAGCGTCGGCGGCGGGCTGGCCTGGGGCGCCATGGTGATCGAGTGGGTGCCGCTGGGGCCCGTCCCTGTGGCAGCCGAGGCGGCTCATATCGCCGCCGGCAGCTAGCCGCTCGATGACCGAAGAGCGGGAGGTAGCGATCACCGGCCTGGGGGCGGTCACCTCCTTCGGTCGCGACGTCACCACCTTCTGGGAAGCGTTGGTGGCCGGCCGCAGCGCTATCGCGCCGATCACCGCGTTCGACGCCTCGGCTTACCCTTGCAGCATCGCCGGC
>JACZTE010000169.1 GCA_022573935.1 Chloroflexota bacterium | reverse complement strand
GTGCCCGGCACGGGGAGCGCCCGTCGGCCGCGCATGGCCGCGAGGGCCGCCTGCCCGACGGGCGCATCGCTGGGCTGGACGCCCCTGGACGGGCGCGTCGTCATTGGAAACAGGCGCACACCGCGAAGGTCAGTTACGACGGGCTTTCAGGCTGCCCGGCGCCGTCACGGACTGGACCGCGGATCTGCCCCATAAGCGGGTAAGCGCCGTCAGGTCTTGAACGCTGCGTAGCCCCCGCTCATCGAACTCCCATTCATCAAACAGCCGACGTATCCCGATGAAGGTCACCCCGTTGTCTCGCACAAACTCATGGTCCAACAAGGAGTCGCCCACGAACAGAACCTCATCCGGGGTCAGCCCGTACCGTTGGAGGATGAAGTCTATCTGCTGGTTCTTTGAGAAGCCCGCTCTGTAGCCGTAACAGCCATCGAAGAGCCCGTCCAGCTCCGTCTTCCTGGTGTATTCCGTTACGATCGAATCCTTCGTACTGCTGCAGATGAACCGTCTGACCTGCCCGCTCCTGAACTGCTCCAGAATCGGGACCACCTCACTGAACACGGGATGCTCCAGAAAGCGCTCCCGCTTCCTCTCCTCGAATGCGCTCACGACCTGCCAGTTTCCGGGATGCCCCGGGAACATCCGCTCGATCTGCGCCCCAAAGTCCATCCCTGTCGTCTCGCGATATCTGCTGGTGGCATCCTTCTCCGATATCTCATAGGTCGCAGTCATCAGCCCCACTGCCAGAGCCGATAGGAACGGCATCGTGTCCGCAATCGTGCCATCGAAGTCGAAGATCACTGCCTTCAGCTTGCCATCCATGAGCGGGTGCGGCCGTTGGAAGTAGCTCCACGAGATCGACAGACGCCGCAGCACGATAGCGTTCGTGAGCACCGCCACAACAGCTATCGCCACGAACACCGTGAGCGGGTGCATCCACGCGGCCACCCCTCCGATGAACAGCACGAACAGCCGCAGATCCCTCCCTCTGCCGGCAGCCGTCCAGCGGCCCGTATATCGGTAGCCGAAGTCCGTCACCGACTTCACCGATGTGTAGCTCACCATCAGATTCCCGAATATCGCCAGCATCGACACCACGAGAACCATCGGCGTCCAGAACGATCCGAACAGCTCCGCGCTCCTCCCCGATGTCAGCGAGTAGTAAAACATGCCGAACAGGATGAAACTGTCCGAATAGCGATCGAGCACCGCGTCAAAAAAGTTCCCGAAGGGCGATTGCATCTTCTTCAGGCGCGCCACTTCACCATCACTGCCATCCAGAACGCTTGCAAGCTGTATGAGCAGCCCGCCGGGCAGCGCATACCCTAGGAAGAACGACAGGCTGGCCATCAGGGCGACGGCAAAACTCAATACGGAGACGTGGTTCGCCGTGATCCGGCTCGATACCCTCAGCAGCAGCGGTGTCACGATCCCTATCGATAGCCTCCGGTTGATGACCCGCGCGATGAATCCGTCGTTGGGCTTCGCCAGCGTGCCACGCAGCACACGCTCTGCGCTCTTCACGTCGTTTGCGGTGTCCACGTCGACCCAGTACAACCCCGCCACGTCCACGACTTTCGCTTTTCCCTGCTTCGCCAAGCAACGGACGGCCCCGGACAGGGAATCGTCGCCTGACTTGGCGCTCTCCTCCACTGCGGCAAAGATCGCCGGCGAACAGAGAAAGACGCCCGTGTCATACGCGTTGTAGCGTTCGATGCCTTTGCCGATCTCGACGATGCCACGCTCATCAGCCAGCACCTTCGTCACGTCATCGGCATCAACCAGGCCGTTCTTGCTCACGCCGAAATCGGCAGCCAGGACCACCTCGCCGTCTTGCAGCCGTACTTGGGACACTGCCCTGAGGATCCCCTCGTCGAAGATGTGATCCCCCATCAGCAGCACGAACGCTTCTCGGAGGTGATCTCGCGCCTTCAGAAGCGACGTGCCATTCCCTTGCTCCCATTCGTCATTCCTGATCGCCGTGATCTTCACGCGTCGCCGACGGGCCAAGTCCGATAGAAGAGCCTCGACTTTCTCCGCGCGATAACCCGTCACGACGTAAAACTCCGTGATCCCCGTTTCCTGCGCCGTCGCGATCGTCCTCTCGATGAGAGGCAGCCCCATGACCTTGTAAAGAGGCTTGGAGTCAGCCTTGGCTACTAATCGGCTCCCGTCGCCAGCGGCAAGGATCAAGCACTTCATGCGCCAACCTCTCTTCATACCTCGTGCGATAGATAGCATCTGCCCCCTCGCTCCCAGAGCCGACATTAGCCCGACCGCCACTCGTGCGTGCGAGGCCATGGCAGCGAATATGGAACGCCTGGTCTACTGGGGTGCGGCGTTAGTCTACCACGAATCGGCCCTTGATCACATAACGTGCACTTGACGACCGATAGCGGGGTCAAGCTGTTCGTGTCTGGGACGCGCTACTCGGCTTTCGTCGCGGCGCCCCGGTTTCGGAACATCGAAGCAACGATGCGCCGGACGAGAAAGCGTGGCGCCATCCGCGTGCCCACCACAGCCGCGACGTTGACCGTGCCCGGCACAGTGATCGCCCGGCCGCCTCGCATGGCCGAGAGGGCCGACCGAACGACGGCGTCGACGCTCATCCACGTGATGGCCGGCATGCTACTCGCATCGAGGCCCGCGACCTGCTGGAACTCGGTCCGCACCGGCCCGGGGCAGAGGCACGTGACCGTAACGCCGTGCCGCTTCACCTCCTCATGCACCGCCTCCGAGAAGTGGAGGACGAACGCCTTCGACGCGGAGTAGGTGGCGTTGTACGGGATCGGCTGGAACGCCGCCATCGAGGCGACGTTGATGATCGCCCCGCGTTTACGCGGCACCATGGCTGCCAGTGCCGCGTGGGTGAGCCGTAGCAAGGCTCGCACGTTCACATCCAGCTCCTTCACCTCCCGATCCACCGGCAGCTCGGCGAACTCACCTACCGTGCCGAAGCCGGCGTTGTTCACCAACACGTCGATCTCGCCCGAACGCAGCCGCTCCTCGACAAGCGAGAGACCGTGTTCCCCAGCCAGGTCCGCCTCGAGCGCGTCGGCGGAGATGCCGTGTTCGGAAGACAGCTCGGAGGCGAGCGCGTCGAGGCGATCCTTGCGCCGCGCGACGAGCACCAGGTCGTACCCTTGCCGCGCCATCTGCCGCGCAAACCCCTCGCCGATGCCGGCCGATGCGCCGGTGATCAGCGCTCGTTTGGCCGTTCCAGATTTGTCGTTGGACATCCCTTCCATCCTTTCTCGTGCCGAATCCCCAGCAGCTACATGCTCGCTTAAGCAGGGATCGACCACCCAGCTTCCTGCGGGGCTTAGTATACAGCGCCGAGCGAGGCGATACCGCCGCGATATCTCAAGCTGCTGGTCTTTCGATCTTCCTGAGGACGTGGTACTATGTAAAGTAGGCTGGATAGTAGTCCGCCGTCGCGCTCAAGCGCATCGGTGGACGGGGTGGGGTGGGACACGGATGTTGATCCTTAGCAGAAAGCTGATGGAATCGATCCGCATCGGCGACGATATCGTCATCCATGTGCTCAGCGTCAGCGCAGGACGCGTAAAGCTGGGCATCGAAGCCCCCACCGATGTTAGCATTGTCCGCGAAGAGCTCCTGCCGCTAACGGACAAGCGAAACGGCAGCAGAGAGCCTGCGAAGCGCGCCGGCTGACCTACCTCACGCCGGTTCCTCCAATTCCCTCACGCACGGCCCACCAGTTACCATGAACCTTGGTGCTTGATAAGATGCGCCCAGAAGGGAGCAGCGTGAGCGATCTAGAGCTTCGCGTGATTCGGACGCAATCCGAGAT
>JACZTE010000168.1 GCA_022573935.1 Chloroflexota bacterium | reverse complement strand
CCCTTCTCGTAAGCCTCCTTGATCCGGGCCAGGACGAACATGTGGTAGTCCATCGAGAGGCCGAAGAGGATCGCGAACAAGAACAGCGGCAGCCACGCCTCAACGATACCGGTCGCCTCGAAGTCGAGGATGCCCTCCAGCAGCCAGCCCTCCTGGAACACCAGCACCAGCACGCCGTAGGCGGCGCCCACGGAGAGGACGTTGAGGAGGATCGCCTTGATCGGGATCACGATCGACCGGAACATGACGAGCAGGATGAGGAAGGCGAGCCCGAGCACGAAGGCGAAGACGAAGGGTGTCCTGAAGATGATGTTGTCCTTGAAGTCGATGGCGCCGGCTGTGGCGCCGGTGACCAGCGCCCGCGCCGGGCTGTCCCCGAACGCGGCCGGGACCAGGTCGTCGCGTAGGCGGTTCACCGCGTCGAACGCCCTCTCCTCGCCGAAGTCGGCGTTGATGGGGATGAAGATCAGCTCCGTATCGCCGGCGTCGTTGAACTGAGGCTCCTGGGCTATCTCGCCATAGAAGGCATCGGGGTCTTCCAGCACGCTTTCCGCCTCAACCAGACTGATGAGTTGGTCGACATGAGACTGGACGTCCGCATCGAACACGTTCTCCTTTTCGCCTGCGTCCACAAGAATGAGGGCCGGCTGCGCGAGGCCAAGTGTGAAGTTCTCCTCCAGCGCGATCAACGCCTTCTTCCCCGCCGCGTCGTCCGAGAAGCTCTTTACGCCGTTAAAGCCGAGGTTGAAGCCGGGGTAGACGACCGGCGTCGCCAGCGCGAGGAGCGCGACGAGCGCGACGGTAGCCCAAATGGCAGGCCGCGCCAGCACCTGGTCCGTGATCACACCCCAGATGCCACCTCCCTCGCCGGTGCCACCGCCGATGAACGGGACGCGCAGCCGGTTCACGTTGTCGCCCAGCAGGGCGAGCAGCGCCGGCAGGAGTGTTACCGAGATGATGATCGCCAGCAGGACAACGACGATTGAGGCCAGCGCCAGGCTGCTGAAGATCACGTCGTCCACCAGGAACAGGCCGGCGAGGGACAGCACCACGGTGGTGCCCGCGAACACCACCGCCTTGCCCGACGTGCCGCTGGCAATGCGCAGCGCATCCTCCTTCGATAGCCCGGCCGCCAGCTCGCGGCGAAAGCGGGTGACGACGAAGAGAGCGTAGTCGATGCCCGTGGCCAGCCCCATCAGCAGCACCATCTCGATATAGATCTCGCTCAGCGCGAACGACTGGCTGATGACGGCCAGGAGGCCGTTGGCAGTAATGATCGCCGCCAAGGCGAGCGCGAGCGGCACCGATGCCACCAGCAACGCGCCGAAGGCGAGGATGAGGATCACAAACGTGATCGGCAGATTAAGAAACAGCGCTTGACCGAAGTCCTCCTCGATAATCTCGGTGATCTGCTTTTGAAGCGAAGCGCTGCCGCCGATCAGTATCTCGAACCCGTCGGCCTCTGCTGCCGACTCGGCAACCACATCCAGGACGGGACCGATGTTGTCGACCGCGTCCTCCAACTCGCCCTCCAGTTCGACGATGGCGAACGTCACGTCGCCGCCCGCGGCGTTCGGCGCGACCAAGGGCGAAAGCTCCCTGGGCGCGCCGATGTCGTAGTGGGTGGTGATTGCGGAAACGACTCTGGTGCTGGAGGTGACCGTGGTGCCTCCTACGCCCTCGGTCTCCTTCACCCGTAGCGCCCGCAGCTCCGCCATCAGCCCTTCGACCGTCTCCCGATACGCCGGATCGTCGACCGTGAGGGAGGGGTGGGAGAAGACCACGAACTCCTTGGGGGTTGCCTCCTCCTCACCGAAACGCTCCTGGAACAGATCGAACGCCTCGCCCGCCTCGCCCGGCGCTTTCAGTTCGATGTCTGTGTTGGCGGGTACGGCGAAGCAGGCGGCCAGCGAGGCGATGACGATGAGCACCCAGACGATGGCGACGGGCTTCCGGTGGCGGGCGCTCCACATCGCCAAACGTACGGTGAAAGACTGACCTTCGACTGGTGGGTTCTCGCTCATGGCATCCTCTCCTGCTTGCGGAATCCCTTCCTAGGGTTGAATATATGCAACATTCGATGTATTAATAGGCCATATCACGGATATACGTCAACCCACGGCAGTGAGGGATGGAGAAATCGTCATGTCGCAATCATTCTTGCGCTTGAGGCGGCCAGCTCTATTTATCGCGCTGATCCTCTTATCGCTGGTGCTGGCGGCGTGCAGCGAGGACGCGGACGACACAGACGGAGACAACGGCGCGATCACGCGAGGTCCAAGCATCCCCATCGTCATCGCCGCCGGCGAGCCGATCGTTATCGGCATCTCGACGGCGCTAACAGGCGGCCCCGTCGGCGTGCGCGGCGCCGAGTATCGCGACGCGGCGATCACGGCGATCGAGCGCTGGAAGGCGGCGAACGGCGAGCAGATCGCGGGGCACGAGATCGAGGTGCGCGCCGAGGACGACGGTTGCAGCTCAGGCAGCGTGACGACCGTTGCCGCAGAACGCCTGCTAGGTATCGCAGGGCTGGTCGGCGTCATCGGGCCGCAGTGTAGCGGCGGCTCCGCTGCCGTCATCCCCACCTATGCTGAAGCGGGCGTGGTGACGATCTCAGGCTCCGCTACCACCACCAGTCTCACCGAGGACCAGCCGGAAGGACGCTTCTTCTTCCGCACGGCCTATCGCAACGATCTCGAGGGCACCCTCATCGGCCTGTTCGCAATAGCCTTCGAGAGCGCTTACCTGATCGACGACGGCGAAACGTACGGCCAGGACCTGGCGAACAGCGCCCAGCAGATTGCAGAAGATGGCGGCGCCTTGGTGACGCGCGAGAGCATCGCGGTGGGTACCGTCGACTTTAGCGAACTAGCCGAGAGGATCGTCCAGGCTAAGCCGGACCTCGTCGGCTTCATGGGGTTCAATCCCGAGGCGGCGTTGCTCTACCGCCAGCTCCGCGACGCCGGCTACGAGGGGCTCTTTGGAGCGGGCGACGGCGCCGCATCTCAGACCGGCTTCGTCGATCCCGTAGGCGAGGCGGCGGAAGGGGTGCTCTTCGCCGGCTGCACCTTCCCGCTCTCCGAGGAGTTCCTGGCCGACTTCGTCGACCTCCACGGCTACGAGCCGACCGCCGCATTCCCAGCACAATACGCGGACGCCGCGACGATCCTACTCGACGCAGTCGCCCAGGTGGCCGAGGAACAGCCCGATGGCTCGCTCGTCATCGACCCCATCGGGCTGCGCGACGCGGTGCGGGCGAGCGTCCTCGAGGACGGCCTCTCCGGTGCCATCGCCTTCAACGAGGACGGCGATCGCGTCCCGCCGGGCGACGTAAGCCTGGAGTCATTCGTGAGCACTGCGCTTGCGAACCAGGACAACAGCGGCTACGTCGACCTCGGCCTGATCACCTGCCAGGTGCAGGACGGCGTGCTGGTTAACCTGATCGGCCCGAACGCGGGCGAGATTCGCCTGCCGTAGCCGGCCCTCGGTCGGCCGGCGTCGCCTCGCCGTCGAGGGGCAGCGTCACGACGAACTCCGTGCCGCGCTCGCGGTCGCTGCTGGCGCGGATCTCGCCGCGATGCGCCTGTATCACCTCTCTGGCGATCGCCAGGCCCAGGCCGGCCCCGCCAGACCCGCTGCTGCGACTCCTATCGAGCTGGTAGAAGCGCTCGAAGAGGCGGGGGAGGTCTTCCGGTGGAATGTACGACCCGGTATTGTGCACAGCCGCGCTGACCAGACCGTCCTGAACCTGGGCGCGGACGGTGATCTCGCCGCCCTGCGGGGTATGACGAACGGCGTTATCGATGAGGTTGGTAAAGGCCTGCTCCAGCCGCCGGCCATCGCCGGC
>JACZTE010000167.1 GCA_022573935.1 Chloroflexota bacterium | reverse complement strand
GGAGAGAGGCGGTGGTCACAGTAATGTGAATTCTGGTTCGGAAAGCTGCGTTCGGAGTTCGATCACTTCCACAGGACAGTCTTGCCAGTCGTGTTCCCATACGACGATACGTTCGTATCTCTTGTTGAGCTCACTACGCATGTCCTCCGGCAATTTGCGAGCGTCTGAGCTGCGACACGATCGACCATAGTTCGTATGCTTTGGCCAACCCTTTCTGGTTGGTACAAGCTTGAGGCGTATCTGCCGAACGCGCTCATCGGTGAGATCGTCTTCGTCACTGTTGTTACAGAGACGGATCAACAACTCAAGCAGGTTGGTCTCAGTCAAGCCTATGTCCTTTGATAGCCGAATCGTCACCACTTCCCGATATGTTGAGCGCTGCCCCGTTTCCTGATCCACAACTGGCGCGAGTCCCCGATCAGGCGATAGCGATCTCTGCCACGAATCGTGTTGATTCTCTGCTCGCTGTAGATCTCCTACCACTATTGGAAGAAAGAGCCTCTCTTTTGGCGTGAGCGCGGCGAGCCACTCCGACCCCAAGAGCTGCTGAAGCGTGTCTCGTCTAAGTGAGGAAATAGGAGTGTGCGAAGCGACGAATCCCTCTTTCATTGTCTGCTCAGCCATTACGCTCATCGAGTGCAAAACCTCTAGGTTGTGAACCAGCTCGACAGCAATTAGGTCACGCGCCAATCGACGATGAGTTTTCTGTCGATATCGGTGAACAACTTCGTTTGCCCCGATGCCAACAATAAACGCCAAGAATGCACCGAGGAAGACGCCGATGAACTCTGTCATGGCCTAGTTATCAATCCCCCATGGCTCCTCAACTAAATTTCACCCCACCGGCTCCCAGTGGCGCTTGCCGTCCTCGCCCATCGTGAGGCGGCCGAGGCCCGGGTACGGAGAGTGGACGCTCACTATCAACGCCCGTTCGCGGATCGCCCGCTCGACGATGCGCTTCTTCGTCTCCATCGACACCATCGGCAGCAGGTCGAAGGCGGAGACCCAGGCGGTGCGCTCCAGCTGCACCTTGTGCTGCACCATGTCGCCGATATAGATCGCCGTCTCCCCGCCGGACGAGAGCACCACCGAGGCGTGGCTCAGCGTGTGGCCCGGCGTCGGCGTGATGGTGATCTCCGGCGTGACGGAGAGCTCGCCCTCGATCAGCTCCAGCTGGCCCGCCTCCTCCACCGGCAGCAGGTTCTCGGCCAGGTAGGTCGCGCGGGTGCGCTCGTTGGGGTGGGTTGCGGCCTCCCACTCGCCCCGCTGGATCAGGTAGCGAGCGCGAGGGAAGGTGGGGACGAGCTCTCCGCCCTCCAGGCGACGGGTGTTCCAGCCGCAGTGGTCGGCGTGGAGGTGGGTGTTGACCACGATGTCCACCTCGTCCGGCCGAACGCCCAGCCGTGCCAGTTCCGACAGCAGATTCCCCTCCGTCGCAGGCGATGCCTGGCGGCGGTGGCCATCCTTATCGCCGACGCCGGTCTCGATCAGCACCAGCTTGTCGTGGGAGCGGACCAGCAGGCAGTTGAGCCCCAGCGCGATGCGATGCTGGTCGTCCGGCGGCCCGACGACGCGCTCCCACATGATGCGCGGCACCAAGCCGAAGACGGCGCCGGCGTCCTGGTAGAACGTGCCATCGCTGAGGATATGCAAGTCCAGACTGCCGAGTCGATAGCTGCTGCGTGGGGCCATGCGGGCGTCCTCCGAGTGGAGTACCAGTGTCCCCAAGATAGTCCCGCCGGAGAGGTGGGTCAACAACACCCTTTGACAGCCTCGCCCTTCCTCCGTATGATCATCGTGGGCTCAGCCTGAGGCCGGTCGAATAGCCGGTCGCCGAGCCGAGAGTTGATCGTCGAGATATCGATTTTATCCCCATTGTTGTCCCCTCTCCTGCAAGTAGGCCTTGCCGAGGGCGGAGTGAGCCTGCCCTGGGGCCTCACGCTCCTGGTCGTCAGCGTCGTCGGCTACGCGCTGGTGAACTTCATCGAGATCGCCATCGTCGGGGCGAACCGCATCCGCATACGGCACCTCGCGGAGCAGGGGAGCAAGAGCGCCCAGGCATGGGAGCGGATCCGCGATCGAGACGACCGCTTCTTCGCCGCGATCGTCGTGCTGCAGAACCTCTTCGTCGTCGTCGCCTCCAGCATGGCGGGGCTGCTGGCGGTGGACTTGGCCGGCGGCTGGGGCCTCCTCTTCGCCACGGTCACGGTCACAGCCGCCATCGCGCTCTTCGGCGAAGTGACGCCGAAGGTGTTGGCCGCCCGCGCCGCCGACCGCGTGGCCCTGCTCGTGGCGCGGCCGGCCGAGCTGCTGACCATCGTGATGCGGCCGGTGGCCATTCTCTTCGCCGCCGCGCCTAACCTCCTCGCACGCCTCCTCTTCGGCGAGCAGGAAGAGGGAACGCCCACCGTCACCGAGGCAGAGCTACGCATGCTCATCGGCATCAGCGCCGAGGAAGGCGCTGTATCCGAGGACGAGGCGGAGCTGCTGACGCGCGTCTTCCGCTTCTACAGCCGGCGGGTGAACGAGGTGATGATCCCCCGCACGGAAGTCGTCTGGCTGGAGAGCGGCGCGACGATAGCCGACTTCTACAAGGCGTTCAGCGGGACGCCCCACACCCGCTTCCCCGTGTACCGAGACTCGCTCGATAACGTGGTGGGCGTCGTCAACATCAAGGACATGCTACGGGCCGTGGCCCAGGGCCGCGCGACGCCGGAGAGCTCGATCGATCGCTTAGTGCGGCCGGCCGTCTTCGTGCCGGAGACGAAGCTGGTAGGGCCCCTCTTCGTCGAGATGCAGGAGCGGCATCAGCTGATGGCGATCATCGTGGACGAGTACGGCGGGACGGCGGGTGTCGTCACGCTGGAGATCCTCCTCGAGGAGATGGTAGGCCGCCTGGTAGACGAGCTGGGACAGACCGAGCGAGAGTTCCAGACGATCGACGAGCGAACCGTGCGCGTCGACGGCGGCATGAGCGTGCACGAGGCGCGCGAAGATCTCGGCCTGCCGATCCCAGAGGGCGAGTACGAGACGGTGGCAGGCTATGTGCTTAGCGTGCTCGGCCACCTGCCAGACGCCGGCGAGAAGGTGGTGTCCGACGGCCTGCACATCACGGTGATGGAGGTGACCGATCGCAAGATCGAGCAGCTCGTGATCACCCGCCTGTCCGACCCGGAGATCGGGGCTGAGGCTCAGGACGAAGCCTCATCGACCGAGGCGACGCGGCCATGAGCGGACGGCCCCCAGCCCGCCCGATCTCGCAGGCCGCGGCGCCGGCGATGTCGGAGAAAGCGCAGCGGCTCCGAATTCGCTTCGCCCGCGGGCCGGAGGCGGCCACGATCGGCCACCTGGACCTGGCCCGCACCTGGGAGCGCGCCTTCCTGGAAGCTGGCATCGCCATCTCTTACTCGCAGAGCGCCCGGCCCCAGCCGCGCCTCACCTTCGCCGCCGGCCTGGCCCAGGGCGTCACGAGCGAGGGCGAGCTGCTGGACGTCGTCCTCGCCCAGCCCACGCCTGCGGCAGAGGTCGCCGAGCGAGTCGGGCCCCACCTCCCGCCCGGCCTGGCAGTACGCGAAAGCTGGGAAGTGGGCATCGGCCTGCCCTCCCTTCCCGCGTCGGTGCGCTGGGCCGACTACGAGGTCGACGTGCCCGCGTCGGATGCCTGCGCGGACGTCCCCAATGCTGTCGCTTCGTTCCTGGAGAAAGAGCACTTCCCTTGGGAGGATACGCGTGGCGCGAAGGTGCGGCGCTACGACCTGCGACCGCTCGTGCTCGAGCTGCGCGTCGAGCCAGCGCAGGAAGGCGACGCTCGCGAGAGCAGTACGATGCGCCTGGTTATGCGCCTGCGCTGCG
>JACZTE010000166.1 GCA_022573935.1 Chloroflexota bacterium | reverse complement strand
TCGGCGGCGCGGCGATCGCCGGCGAGCTGGCCCTCCCGTTCGGGTCGCTCCTACTCTCGCCGGCCGACGACATCTTCGGACCGGCGCCACAGCCCACGCCTGAGCCGACGCCTACGCCGTCGATCCTAGCGGACGCCCAGGTCATCAGCTATTACGGCAACCCGTATGTCGCCGCGATGGGGATCCTGGGTGCAGCCGACCTGGCGACCATCGTCGCGCTGCTGGAGATGCAGGCCGCCCGCTACGACGAGCTGAACGGTTCGCTCGGCGTGGTGCCCGCCCTCCACCTCGTCTACGGGGTGGCGCAACGCGAGCCCATGGATGACGGCAGCTACCTCCTCTACACAGCCGACGAGGATGTGCAACGCTACCTGGCGCTCACGGAGGAGCGGGGAATGCTGCTCTTTCTCGATCTGCAGATCGGGCGCAACTCCGTGGAGGAGGAGATCAAGCGCGTGCTCCCCTACCTCCGGTACCCGCAGGTGCATATTGCCCTCGACCCGGAGTTCGCCATGAGCGAGGGGCAGGTGCCGGGCACGGTGATCGGCAGCCTGCGGGCCGCCGATATCAACCAGGCGCAGGCCATCCTCCAGAAGCTCGTTGAGGAGGAACAGTTGCCGCCCAAGATGCTCATCGTCCACCAGTTCGTCGACTGGATGGTGCTGGACGGCGAGGCCATCGAGCGCTACCCGGGCGTCGAGCTGATCATCGATGTGGACGGCTTCGGCCCGTCCGAGATCAAGCGCGCCATCTACGAGCGATACGCCAACCGCCCGTACGCCTTCAACGCCGCCATCAAGCTCTTCTTCGAACAAGACCCGGACCTGATGACGGAGGAGCAGGTGCTCTCCTTAGAGCCTCTGCCGGCGATCGTCATCTACCAGTAACCGGGTAGTGGGCCAATTTGAATACGCCGCGTCCTTCTCCGTAGGCGAGGCTTTCTAGCCTCGTCGCCACCGAGCCTGGAAAGGCTCGACTACGATACGCAAGATTGCAAACTGACCCACTACCAGTAACCGTTCCCACTGGGCAGCGGGCGCCCCAGACCTGTATAGTGGAGACGAGATGCGAATCGTCATCGGCAGCGATCACGCCGGCTTTCGGCTGAAAGAAGCGCTGAAGGAGTGCCTGCCCGCTCTCGGCCACGAAGCGGTCGATTTCGGCTGCGCGGACGAGACATCGGTAGACTATCCGGACATCGCCCGGCCTCTCGCCGAAGCGGTAGCGAGCGGCACGCACGATCTGGGCGTTCTCATCTGCAGCAACGGCGTCGGCATGAGCATCGCCGCCAACAAGGTGCCCGGCGTCCGCGCCGCGCTCTGTCACGATACCTTCGCCGCCCGCCGCTCGCGTGAGCACACCAACGCCAACGTCCTCTGCCTGGGCGCCTCGTGCCTGGGCACGGGAACGGCACAAGACGTGCTGGAGGCGTTCCTCTCCGGCCAGTTCCAAGGCGGCCGCCATGCCCGCCGCATCGAGAAGATCCAGGCGCTGGAGGAGCGCCGGGAGCCCGTCTCGTGAGCCAGAGGCTGGCGGCTTCGTTTCCATACCACAGTGTCGCCTAGCGGCTCGTCCCGGCAGCCACGCCGCGCCGCCCGGCCGCCGGAGGAAGCCGGCGTGATGCGGCTCCTCGACCGTTACCGGCCGGCCGTAATCGAGGAGCTACGCTCCATCTTCGAAGGGCGCACCATCCCGCCCTACAGCCTCATGCGCTATCACCTCGGCTGGCAGAACCGCGACGGCCGGCCCATCGCGGGGCGTCCGGGCAAGCTGCTACGCCCATCGCTCTGTCTCCTCTGCTGCGAGGCGGTAGGCGGCGACTGGCGAACGGCGCTGCCGGCGGCGGCCGCGCTGGAGCTGCTCCATAACTTCACCCTGATCCACGACGACGTTGAGGACGAGAGCCTCCAGCGACACGGCCGCGACACGCTGTGGAGCCTATGGGGCCAGGCGCAGGCGATCAACGCCGGCGACGGCATGTTCGCGCTGGCCCAGGTGGCCCTCAGCCGCCTACGCGACCAGGGGCAGCCGCCGGCGCGGGTGCTGCGAGCCAACCAGATGCTGGCCGAAGCCACGCTTCGTCTCTGCGAAGGCCAGCACCGCGACCTGGCTTCCACCAACGAGCGCGAGATCACCCCAGACGACTACCTGGAGATGATCGAAGGCAAGACGGCGGCGCTCCTGGCCGCGTCTGCCGGCATCGGCGCCGTCCTGGGAGGCGCCACCACCAAGACTGTCGCGGCACTCTCAGCGTTCGGGCGACGCCTCGGCTTCGCGTTCCAGATCCGAGACGACGTGCTGGGCATCTGGGGCGACGTGGCGGAGACGGGCAAATCGGTCGACGATGACGTTCGCGCGGGCAAGCGATCCTACCCTGTCGTTATCGCCCTTGCGAGCGGCTCCTCGGAAGCGCGGGCGACGCTCCAGCAGCTCCTCGCCCGGCCAGAGCGCAGCGACGCTGACGTCGCGCAAGTCTGCTCGCTGCTCGAGGAGATCGGCGCCCGCGATGAGAGCGAGCGGGCCGCCCGCGATCACGCCGAGGCCGCCGTCGCAAGCTTGGCCGGGCTATCGCTCCGGCCGCGACGGCGGCAGGAGCTGGGACGGCTGGCCCGCTTCGCCGCCCAGCGTCGAGCCTGAGCAAGTACGCGATGCGAAAGCAAACGGTACGCGACATCGAGATCGAGAGACAACGGGTGCTGGTGCGCGTCGATTTCAACGTGCCCCTCGACGAAGGGGGCGTCATTCTAGACGACCTGCGCATCCGGTCCGCGCTGCCCACCATCCAGTACCTGCGCGAGCAGGGGGCGAAGGTGATCCTCTGCGCCCACCTGGGGCGGCCCAAGGGGAAGATCGTGGAATCGCTCCGGCTCGCGCCCATCGCCCGCAGACTGGCGGAGCTGCAGAACGCGCCCGTCGCCTCCGCACCCGACTGCATCGGCGCGGAGGTCGAGGCCGCCGTCGCCGCGCTCGGCGAGGGCGAGGTGCTGCTGTTGGAGAACCTGCGCTTCCACCCGGAGGAAGAGGCGAACGACCCCGCGTTCGCCCGCCAGCTCGCCGCCCTGGCCGACCTCTACGTGAACGACGCCTTCGGCGCCGCCCACCGCGCCCACGCCTCGACGGAGGGCGTGGCACGCCTGCTGCCCGCAGTCGCCGGCCTGCTCATGGAGAAGGAGACCGCGTACCTGAGCCGGATCGTCGCCGAACCCGAGCGGCCGCTAGGCGCGATCATCGGCGGGGCGAAGATGGCCGACAAGATGGGCGTGCTGCGCGCCCTGCTGGCCAAGACCAACGTGTTGATCATCGGGGGCGGCATGGCGAACACCTTCCTGAAGGCGCAGGGCCACGCCGTGGGCGACTCGCTGGTGGAAGACGGCCAGCTGGAGGCCGCGCGCGCGGTCATCGACGAAGCGGCGCAACGGAACTGCCGCTTGCTGCTACCGATAGACGTGGTGGTGGCCGACCGCTTCGCCGCCGACGCCCGCCACAAGACCGTGCCAGCCGGCCAGGTGCCCGAGGGCTGGCGTATCCTGGACGTGGGCGACCGCTCCATCGCCACCTACAGCGAGGCGCTGCGTAGCTGCCGGACGGTGGTATGGAACGGCCCGCTGGGCGTGGCGGAGTTCCCCCAGTTCGCGCGCGGCTCGGCGACGCTGGCGCGGTTCCTGGCCGGCCTCGACGCCGTCACCATCGTGGGCGGGGGCGAGACGGCGGCGATGGTGCGCGAGACCGGCCTGGCCGGGCGGTTCGACCACATCTCGACGGGCGGCGGCGCCTTCCTACAGTACCTGGAGGGCCGCGAGCTGCCCGGCATCGCCGCGCTGCGGGACGGCTGATGGCGATGGCACAGCGATTCTATCTAGCCGGTCGCCATTCCGTGATTCATCCGCTCTGGCGAGCCTCCCCTCT
>JACZTE010000165.1 GCA_022573935.1 Chloroflexota bacterium | reverse complement strand
ATGTGGAGATGGTCATCGCCACCGGCGGCACGCCCGAGGAGAAGCTGTTCGTCTTCATCGCTCCGCCGTCAGCGGCGCAAACGATGGCCGCCGCCGGCGTCGATGTTGGGAACCTGGGTAACAACCATACGCTCGATTTCGGAAGAACCGCGCTGCTCGATACGATCAGCAACCTGCAGGCGGCCGGCGTCGCGCCCGTCGGCGGCGGGGCGAACGCAGCTGAGGCGTACGCACCGGCTTCGTTCGAGATCGGGGGCGTGCGCGTAGCGGTGCTGGGCCTGAGCCATGTGGTGCCGTTCCTCAGCTGGGAAGCCGGCGATGGTACGGGCGTCGCCTCGGCCTTTCAAGAGGAGCGGGCCCTCGAGGCGGTGCGCGCGGCGAAGGCCGCGCACGATGTGGTGATCGTCATGATCCACTGGGGCTTCGAGGGTTGGACTTGCCCGAACGTCTTTCAGTTGCGCTTCGGCGACTCGCTGATCGAGGCGGGCGCTTCCGTCGTGCTGGGCACCCACCCGCACGTGCTCCAGCCCATCGTCGAGCGCGATGGCGGGATCATCGCCTACTCGCTTGGCAACTTCGTCTGGGCGCCGCGGTCGGGCCCGGCGGGGGAGACCGGCGTGCTCGAGGTGCAGTTCGAGGGGTCGCAACTGAGCGGCTATCGCTTCTACCCGCACGTGCTCGATGCGCAGGGCGCGCCGGTGCCGGCGGACGTCGACGCCTCCGCGCGCATCGAGGCCTCGGTGAGCAGAGTCTGCTGAGCGGGGATAGCTATTGCTCCAAGCCTGCCGTCTCTGTCGTTGGCGGAGACGCCGGTCCGGACTGCCGTTCCACCGTCTCGCGTGCGAACAGGCCGAAGAGGAGCGCGCAGGCTGCTAGCAGCGCAGCGTTAAGCCAGAGCGCCCAGCCGAAGCTGCCCGTCGCGTCGGCGATCCAGCCCAGCAAGAGCGGCCCGGCCACGAAGCCGATGTCGCTGTAGGTGCGGAACAGGCCCATGCCCACGCCTCGCGCCCCGCTGGGTATCACGTCGGCGGCGTAGGCTGCGGGCGCTGGGCCGCCCAGACCGGTGCCGATCCCCTGGAGCACCGCCGCTACCAGGAAGAGCCAGAGCCCCCCAGTCATCGCGAACAGCCCCAGCGCGACGACCATGATGCAGAGGCTGGGCACGATCACTCGCTTGCGTCCGAAGCGGTCTGCCCACGCGCCCGACGGCCCGATCGCTATCAGGTTCAGCAACGCCATCATCGCGAAGATGCCACCCAGCGCCCCTGCTGAGAGGCCCAGCCGTTCACTGCCCATCAGCGCGAGCACCGTCTGGCGCGAGCCGGTGCGAGTAAAGAAGATGCTGAAGCTGACCAGGCTGATCAAGATGAACCCTGGGTTGAGGAACAGCGACCGCAGGGCGGTGCTTGCCGCCGCGGTCGGCGTCTCGTCCGCCGCGTGATCGACGGAGGTGGAGGAGGCACGCTGGCTCTGCGGTATCCGTCGCATAGCCCAAACGGTGCAGGCGGCGGCTAGCAGTCCTACGACGACGAACGGCGCCCGCAGCCCAAAGAACTGGGCGGTTAGGCCCCCGACCGCCGGGCCGATGCTCACCCCTAACAGCAGGCTTCCTAGCTGAAGGCTGAGCATTCTCCCGCGGTTCTCCGGCGTCGAGATGTCCGTCACCAGGATCAGGGCGCCGGTCATGAACAGCGCAGAGCCGGCGCCGGCAACGAAGCGGAAAGCCAGCAGCTGCCAGATATCGCCCGCCACCGCGCAGAGGAGCGAGCCGATGGCGGTAATCGCCGGGCCGCCCACCAGCAGCAGCCGGTAGCCGTATCGGTCGGAGAGGAAGCCGGCGGGCAGGTTGAGCAGCATGCGCGCCAGCCCAAACACGCTGATCGTCGCTCCCACCATGGTGGCGCCCACCCCGAAGTCTTTCGCGTAGAGGGGGAGCACCGGGCTGATCACCCCCTGCCCGAGCATGATCATCACCGTCGCGACACAGACCATCAGCAACGACGCGTTCTCTCGGAACGGATCGATGACCTGGTGGCGCAGAGTGGTGGCAAATGCCATACGCAGTTTCGTTCGGGCGGGCGTTCTGCCCGCCTCACTATACCATCCGCGTCGGCAGTTACATCTGACCCGCTTCACCGCTTGAACTTAGGGGCTTAGCTAATGAAGCACACACTGTTCCGATTCGATCGCTGGGCGCTGCTCACACTGCTGGCGCTGCTGGCGGTGGGTTGTCGCGGTGGCGGCGAGGACGCGAGTCTGCTAGACGTGGCGCTCTCGTCCGGTGACGTGCCCGCCGACTGGGTCTCCGCCGACTTCGGCCAGGAGGGGGGACGTGACCTCTGGGAGATCCTGCCTGAGCTGTTGACGGCAGACGCGGAGGCGCATCTGTTCATACGGGCGTTCCAGGAAGAGGACGGGCGCCACGGAGTCGCGACGATTCTTATCGAGACTGAGGAGGCGGCCGCACTCCCTCAGATAGGCGAGGATGAACAGGCGCTGGGCCCGCTGGCCCGCCTGCTGGAGCAACAGGACGTGCTGCTCTCACCTATCGTGCTCGGCGGCGATCCGGGCACCTACTTTGCCGTTACTAATGCGCCCGTGCCGGGCTCCCTGCGTTCGCGTTTGGTGCGGTTGCTGGACGAAGGCTTACTTTTTTCGGATAGCGTGATCTTCGTGGCTGGCCCGGTGCTGGCCGTGGTCACGGTCTGGTACCCAGAGAAGGATGACCCCCTCCGCGATGTGGACGACTTAGCTGATGAGGTGGAGCGGCGGTTGCAGGCCTACCTGGGCGGCTAGACGAAGCCACGCAGCCGGATCGCCTGGGCCACCCGCTCAACGGCGATGAAGTAGGCGGCCTGGCGCATGGTCATCTCTTTTTCACGCGACACCTCGCGCACGGTGCGGTAGGCGCGGAGAAGCGCCCGCTCAAGCTCGTGCTGCACGCGCTCCTCGTCCCAGGCAAAGCGTTGGATGTTCTGCGTCCACTCGAAGTAGGAGACGATGACGCCGCCGGCGTTGGCCAGGATGTCCGGCACAATCAGCACGCCCCGCTCATTCAGGGCCGCGTCGGCCTTGGCGACGAGTGGGTGGTTCGCCCCCTCGATGATGATCTCCGCGCGAACGTCGTCGCAGTTCGCCTCCGTCACCGCGTCGCCGGCGGCGGCGGGGATCAGTACCTTGCAGGGGAGGGCTAAGAGCTGGGCATTGGTGATCGTATCGCCGCCTGGGAACTCGGCCAGCGCGCCGCCTTCCTCCAGATGTTTGTCCAGCGCTTCGATGTCGAGTCCGCCCTCGTTGTAGATCCCGCCGAAGATGTCGCTCACCGCGATTACGGGGAAGCCGGCCTTGAAGGTAAGCCGCGCCGTCCAGGAGCCGACGTTGCCGTAGCCCTGAATGGCGAGGGACGTCTTCGCCGGATCGCGGTCGAGGTCGAGGCAGAGCGTCTGCAGCATCAGAAAGATGCCGCGGCCCGTGGCCGACTCTCGCCCCAGCGAGCCGCCCAGTTCGACGGGCTTGCCGGTGACGATGCCGGGGGTGTACCCGTGGAGCTGCCCGTAGGCGTCCATCATCCAGGCCATCGTCTGGGCGTTGGTGCCCATGTCGGGAGCGGGGATATCGCGGTTGACGCCGATCAGGTGGGCGATGTTCTGGGTATAGCGGCGGGTGAGGCGATTCAGTTCGGTCTTGCTCATGGTGGTGGGGTCGCACTGGACGCCACCCTTCGCGCCGCCGAAGGGGAGGTCCACCAGAGCGCACTTCCAGGTCATGAGCGAGGCGAGGGTGCGCACTTCGTCCAGGTCCGCCTCGGGGTGGAAGCGCACGCCGCCCTTGTACGGCCCGCGCGCGCCGTTGTGTTGCACCCGGTAGCCCGCGAAGACGCGCAGCGAGCCGTCGTCCATGCGCACGG
>JACZTE010000164.1 GCA_022573935.1 Chloroflexota bacterium | reverse complement strand
CGAAAAGGGCAAAGTCATCGACGTGAAAGTCTTTTCGCGTGAAGAGCACGATGAGCTGCCGGCCGGCGTTAATCGGCTGGTGCGCGTCTCTATCGCGCAGCGCCGCAAGATTTCCGAAGGGGACAAGATGGCCGGGCGCCACGGCAACAAGGGCGTCATCGCCCGCATCCTGCCAACGGAGGACATGCCCGTCCTAGAGGACGGCACGCCCATAGATATCATCCTCAACCCGATAGGCGTGCCCAGCCGCATGAACGTCGGCCAGGTGCTGGAAACACACCTGGGCTGGGCCGCCCAGATGCTCGGCTTCCGCGCGGTCACGCCGGTCTTCGACGGCGCCAGCGGCGAAGAAATTGAGGACACCCTCGCCCGCGCATGGCTCGCTCAGGAAGCCAACGCCCTGCGTCCGTACGACGGCAACGGCAACAATGGCCACACACATGGTGAGCATCTGGACCTGCCCACCTTTGAAGCTTGGATGAAGAAGCACGGCTACGATGCCGCCGATATCCTCGACGAGAGCAAGGTCGGCGTCGCCAAGCAGGCCTGCGTCATGCTTTGGCTCGAGAGCGTAGGCGAGAAGCGGGTGAAAAACCTCTCCATGGAGCAACTAATGCAGCGCGCGGAAAAGGTGGAGAAAGAGCGAAAGCTGGCCCCGCCCATCTTCGGCAAGCAGACGGTGTACGACGGCCGCACCGGAGAACGGTTCGACCAGCCGATTACCGTAGGTTACATCTACCTGATGAAACTGGTGCACCTGGTGGAGGACAAGATTCATGCTCGCTCCACCGGCCCCTACTCCCTGATCACCCAGCAGCCGCTGGGCGGCAAGGCCCAGTTCGGCGGGCAACGCTTCGGCGAGATGGAGGTGTGGGCGCTGGAGGCCTACGGCGCGGCACACATCCTTCAGGAACTCCTCACCGTCAAGAGCGACGATGTCGTCGGCCGTGTGAAGACGTACGAAGCCATCGTCAAGGGTGAGGACGTCATTGAACCAGGCATCCCAGAATCCTTTAAGGTGCTGGTGAAAGAGCTGCAAAGTCTGGGGCTCTCGGTGGAAGTGCTGAACGCGGACGACGAACGCGTCGCTATCCCCGACGCCGGCCTCGAACCCCCACGATTGGGGATCAATCTAGAGGGCATGGAGCGAGGGGAGGAATAGCCGAGTGCTGGAGGTCAATGACTTCAACGCCGTACGCATCTCGTTAGCCTCGCCGGAGCAGATCCGGTCGTGGTCATATGGGGAGGTCACAAAGCCAGAGACGATCAATTACCGAACGCTGAAGCCGGAGAAGGACGGGCTCTTCTGTGAAAAGATCTTCGGGCCCACGAAGGACTTCGAATGCTACTGCGGGAAGTATAAGCGCGTTCGCTACAAGGGCATCGTCTGCGACAAATGCGGCGTAGAGGTGGCCCGCAGCAAGGTGCGCCGTGAGCGCATGGGCAACGTCGAACTCGCCTCGCCGGTGAGCCACATCTGGTTCGTCAAAGGAACCCCCAGCCGGCTGGGCTTGCTGCTGGATATGTCGCCCCGCAGCCTTGAGCGCGTCATTTACTTTGCCCAGTACATCATCATTGAAGTCGACCAGGCGGCGAAGCAGCGCGCCCTAGACACGCTCCGCGAGCAGCGGGATGAGACGACCGCGCAACGGGAGCAAGAGTCGCTCGATGGCATCGCTGAGATCGAGCGGAAGCGCGATGAGACAATCGCCGAGCTGGAGAGCAAGCGCGAAGCGGAGCGGAAGGCGATCGATGCGGAGAAGAAGAAGCGCATCGGCGGCCTCGCGAGGCTAGGCAAGACCCTGGAGACCGATCTGAAGGCGCAGGTGGGCAAGAAGGCACGCCGCGACTTCGTCATCGATGAGACCACCCTCGTGGAGAAGGGCGAGGAGATCCCGAAGGACGCCTCCAAGAAGGTGAAGCCGCTGGTAAAAAGCCTGACAAAGACATGGGAAGCCGAGCTGAAGCAGCGGCGGAAAGACCTGGAGCTAACGACCGATGCCGCCTGCCAGCAGCTACGCGATAGCGCCCTCCAAGAGCTCACACCGCTCCAGGAGCAGCTCGCCTCCGTGCGAGAAGAGCTATCGGTAGAGTTCGAGGAGCAGATCGAAGCGCTGGAAGGGCTGCGCGACCCGGTGGCCGATGATAGCGTCACCCTGCTTACGGAGAACGAGTACACGGAGTATAAAGAGAAGTTCGGCCAAGTCTTCTCTGCGGGCATGGGCGCCGAAGCGATCCTCCAGATCCTCCGGCGGCTGGACATCAATGTGTTGCGCCTGCGGCTGCACGAAGAGATCGCCACGGCCAGCGGGCAGCGTCGCAAGAAGGCGACCAAGCGCCTGCAGGTAGCGGAAGCGTTGCACCGAAGCGGCAACAAGGCGGAATGGACCATCCTGACCGTCCTGCCGATCCTCCCGCCTGACCTCCGGCCCATGGTCCAGCTCGATGGCGGCCGCTTCGCCACAAGCGACCTAAACGATCTCTACCGTCGCGTCATCAACCGGAACAACCGCCTCAAGCGGCTCCTGGAGCTGGGAGCGCCGGAGATCATCATCCGCAACGAGAAGCGCATGCTCCAAGAGGCGGTGGACAGCCTCATCGATAACGGCCGGCGTGGGCGCGCCGTGGCGGGCTCCGGCAACCATAAGCTGAAGTCTCTCTCGGACATGCTGAAGGGCAAGCAGGGCCGCTTCCGTCAGAACCTGCTCGGTAAACGCGTCGACTACTCGGGGCGATCCGTCATCATCGTCGGCCCAGAGCTGAAGCTCCACGAGTGCGGCCTGCCCAAGCGTATGGCCCTGGAGCTCTTCAAGCCGTTCATCATGCACGCCCTCGTGTCGCAGGGGATGGCGCACAACATCAAGATGGCTAAACGCATCGTAGAGCGGGCGCGGCCAGAGGTATGGGACGTACTGGACGAGGTGATCAAGGCCCGTCCCGTGCTCATCAACCGCGCACCTACCCTGCACCGCCTTGGCATCCAGGCGTTCGAGCCTGTCCTCATCGAAGGAAGCGCCATCCAGATTCACCCGCTGGTGTGCGCCGCCTTCAACGCCGACTTCGACGGCGACCAGATGGCGGTACACGTGCCGCTCTCGCGGGAGGCGGTGGCAGAGGCGCGCCAGATCATGCTCTCTACCAAGAACCTCCTCTCGCCCGGCTCAGGCGAGCCCACCATCACCCCTACCCTGGACATGGTGCTGGGCTGCTACTACCTGACCGTGGAGCTGCCGAAGGCGCACGGAGCGTATGTAGCAGCCACCAACAACCGTCCGACCGTGGGAGCCTATGGAACCTTCCAAGAGGCGCTGCGGGCGCTGGACGCTGGCCTGGTCGAGCTGCGCGCCGTGATCAAGGTGCGCGACGAGCGCACTGACGGCCAGTTCATCGACACGACGCCCGGCCGGATCATCTTCAACGAGGTGCTGCCCCCAGAGGTTGGCTTCTTCAACGAGGTGATGGACCGGCAGGCGCTCAAGAAAGTCGTGACCCAGTGCCACGCCCAGCTGGGCGACGAGCATACAGCAGAAGTGGTCGACTCAATCAAGCGCCTTGGCTTTCAGCCTGAGGTTGATGTCTTTAGTAACTAATATAACTTTTGCTTTTTTATTCTGTGCTTGTAGAATTTCCACAAAACGAAAATGATTACGGGGATGTCTATCAACAAGGTAATTAGTTCAAAGTACTCGCTCAGAAATCCCCTAATTTCTTCACCATAAAAGAATATTACTGTTGCAACCCCGAAAAACCTCAAACCCCTTGAAATCACGGAAGCTAGGATGAACTTTTTCAAATCAAGACCCATTATCCCTGAGAGGATTGTGAAAACCTTGTAAGGTATGGGTGAGAAGCCCGCTGCAAAAACAGCCCAAAAACCCAGCTCAGTATAAACAGTCTGTGCATGAGCTACAGTTTCCT
>JACZTE010000163.1 GCA_022573935.1 Chloroflexota bacterium | reverse complement strand
GATACGCTGCTCAGCACGTCGACAACGGCGGGAGACCCAGGGCGACCAGGGCCTGTACGTGCAGAGCCTCGAGAAGCTGCGGCGGATCGACGCGGCGAAGATCTATCCGGGCCACGGACCGGTTTCGACGACCCGACCGGCCGCCTCGACTACCTGATCGAACACCGCAGGAAACGCGAGCGGGAGCTCCTCGATATGCTCAGAGACCGCCCGCGGATCGTTGCGGACATGATGAAGCGGTCGCGATCCACCACTGGATGGCGCTGACAGCGCTGACCTCCGATGATGTGGTTCAAGCCATGCACCATGTGGGCCATGCCATCGATGGCGAAGCCCGCAATAAGGACGAGGGCGCTGCCGGCCCGGGGGCGAGGGGCGACCGACAGCCACAATCCTGAGGCCAGGGCCACGATGCCAAAACCCCCAGACAATGAACGCGATGATCATCAGATAACCGTATGATCCCGTCGCGTAGTCGCTGATCGTGCTTTCAAGCGGATCAGAATCAGACCAAAGAAAGTGCAACAGCACGACGCTCAAGAACCAGTATGCGGTGCTAAGCACCGCGATCAACCCAAGCCAGACCCACTTGGCTCGCGGGGCCGCTTCCGGGTTGCAACGTTTATCCTCCGCGCTCGCATGCGGTTGCATCGTGAACCGTGAGCGGCGCAAATCTACGTGGAATCCAGAACGACTGCACGTCCCATGCACGTCGCTTACACGGTGGCGGCGATCGATCGCTCGATTGCTCGGGCCATCTGCACGGAAGTCAATATCCACCCTGAGCACGACTAGCTTTAGCTAGTTCGTGTGTGACGCGGTAGCACCCGCTCCGGCCTTCATGATGGGCAGCTGCTCAAATTCGGCGCCGAGAACCATGCTCGCCGGAGCGCCCAGCCAGCCTTCTAGGACGCTTGCGTAGACCGACCGAAAGTCCGTCGTGAATTTTAAGTTGTTGCGATCGAGGTCCGACAAGCTCGGCCGCTCCCCATAGAGCGCGCCGGCCACCGGCGTCCCCACTAGGAACATGGGCCCCGCGGAACCGTGGTCGGTCCCTCCGCTGGCGTTACTGGTCACCCGCCGCCCGAACTCGGACCAAGTCATGACCACCACGTTGCGGTCTCGTCCGTGCGCCTGAAGGTCTCGGTAGAAGGCGTGCACGGAGTTGGCCGTGTCCGTGAGCAGCTCAGTGTGCTCTGGGAGCTGCTGCGCATGGGTATCGAACCCGCCGATCCTCACGTGACCTACGCGAACGCCGAGATCGCCATCGATGGCCTCGGCCATCAGCCGGAGACCCCGTCCCAGCTTCGAGTCCGGATAGCTCACCGCGGGCTCGTAAGCGGCGTGTGCTCGTAGGATCGCCGCTGAGCTCCGCAGGGCCGCTTCCAGCGTGTTGTCCAGGAGCACCCCGAAGGGCATGGCGGTCGGGTCCGACGCGTACAGCTTGCTCATGGCTTCTGTGCGGCTGGCCAGGTCCTGAGGATTCCGCGGATCAGCCTGGAACTGGTACCGCTCGACGCTAGCGATGCTCGGTACCGACAATCCATCCGCGTACAGAGCGCGCGGGAGGCTGCGCCCTACTGATAGAGCGTGGAACGAGTCCTCTTGAGCCGCCATGGTGCCTCGTAGGTAGCGGGCGAGCCATCCATCGAACTGCCTCCCATTCGGGTCAGCCGTCTGCCAGGTATCCATCGACTGGAAGTGCGAGTAGCTGGGGTCCGGGTAACCGACGCCCTCGACGATGGCCAGCACGCCCTCGTCCCACAGCTCCTTGAACATAGCCAGAGCGGGGTGGAGTGCCGTGTCCCGGTCCAGCGCCAAGACTTGCTCCTGGGCAACCGCGAGGTCGGAACGCAGCTCATAGTAACGGCTGTCGTTGGCAGGAACGACGGTGTTCAGCCCGTCGTTGCCGCCCGCCATCTGCACAATCACGAGTGTCCGCTCGCCCATCGGCGCTGGGTGGGACGGCTGCTCATAGATGGAAGCCGCCACCGCGCGCCTGAACACGGCCGGCATCACAGCCGCGGCCGGCACAATGGCCGCGCTGGTTTTCAGGAACTGTCGCCGACTGATCGGCACGCGATCCCTCCTAGGCGACCTGATAGTCCGGAGAAGCCAGGAGCAGGTACACGAGGCTGCGTAGCTTCTCGTTCAAGCTCGCGCTGCTGTCGCGCGGGAGGAGGCCGGAATCGAGGGCATTCATGTACGCCACGAGGATCGCTCGCTCGTCGGCCGGTATCTCGCCGCCGAGCAACAAGTCTACGAAGAACCCGACCTGTTCTTCGGTGCTCGTCATGCCTTGCGCGCCGGCGAGCGACGCTGGCTCGAACGTCAGCTTCTGGCGCCGAGCCGTCGCGATGAGGTTCGCGAAGTTCACACGCTCCAGAAGCGTCGAGCTGTTGATCCACGCCGCTCCGCCGGGCCACCCGGCGACGTTTGGGGGCTCGAACAACACCTGGCCCATCGAGTCCATCGACTTGAGGAACTGGGCACCATCGGTTTCGAGGCTGAGCGTCCGGAGCGTGGAAGCCACAAGCTCGACCGGACTTTTCAGCTTCGCGCGGGCGGCCCGCGGCGAATAGAACTCTTCCGAGGTCAGAATCGCTCGCACCACCGGCTTAATCTCCGTGTGCGAGTCGCGGAAGATCCCGGCCAGCCGCAGCACGACCTCCGGCTCCGGGTCGTCGTAGGCGAAGAATTCGAAGAGTCGGCGGCTGATGTACTCCCCCGCCGCCGGCTGCTCCATGATGATGTCCACGATGTCGTCGCCGTGCCATGGCCCCGTCTTTCCCAGGAAGGTCTTCTCGCCAGAATCGTGCTCGCGCGCGTTAAGCCTGAACTCCTTTCGCCGCAGTTCCCATCCAGTGAACGCACGGGCCGACTCACGTACGTCGTTTTCGTTGTAGTTGCCGATGCCCAGCGAGAAGAGCTCCATGAGCTCCCGCGAGTAGTTCTCGTTGGGCGCCCGTTTGCGATTGGTCCGGCTGTCGAGATACAGCATCATCGCCGGATCGCGAGAGACGGCCTTGAGCAGATCGTCGTAACGCCCAAGCGCCTTTTCGCGAAAGAGTTGATTCTGCTCCAGCATCGCGGGCCCCTTGCCCGCCTTCTTGAACGAGCTGGTCAGCAGGCCGTGCCAGAAGAGCGTCATCTTCTCCAGCAGGGGGCGCTCGCTGTAGATCATGCGCGTCAGCCACCAGCGCCGGAGGTGTGCCGCCTTCTGCTCAAGATCGAGCTCCTGCGTTGCCAGCCGCCGTTCGAGCGCATCGTCGTCCACACGCTCGTAGTTGATGAGATAGTCGACAGTCGCAGGCAGCCCGATCGCGACGAACCGTTCAAGTTCCACCGGGCTGGCGCCGAACCCCGCCCGCCGCAGCAGATGACTGGTCTTGGCCAGCTCCGTACGCAGGCCAGTCGCCTGGGCTGGCTGCGAGGTAGCGGTAGGGGGGGCGATCCGTGTACCGAAAGGAGTCGGTGTGAGCGACGGTGTGGCCGAGACTGTCGGCGTTCGGAAGGGAGTCGGCGTGGGAAACAGTGCGGCCGTCGCCGCCGGCGTGCCATCTGCTGCTGCGTCGATCTGTGCGCACGCGGTGAGAAAGGCTGGCAGCGCCGTCGCGGTCAGTCCCATGGCGGCGGCACGCACCATGAAGGCACGGCGCCCCATGCCCTGCGTCAGCACCCGCTCGACCTGTAATCCTTCATCGAAAGGCGTTTCCGCCGCCACCGCCGACTCTCGCATGAGACTTCCTCGATTAGGCTACCTTGGGCCACTCGACGCTGAAAACGCCCAAGCGGGTGATTTGTCAGGCGGACGTGCCCCGGAAGGACGTCCAAGAGGCGGGTCGCAGTCGCCCCGGGAGGTAGGGGGGGGTGAGAGGCGACGGTGCCTATACTGCGTCAGCAACTCCGCTAGCGCCGCCTCCACG
>JACZTE010000162.1 GCA_022573935.1 Chloroflexota bacterium | reverse complement strand
GCATGACCGGCCAGATACTCGTGGTGGATGGCGGTTTGGTGATGGTGGGCTAGGGCGGCAGCGTGAGAGTTCGGGTCGATCGGGAGCGGTGTCAGGGCCACAACCGCTGCTCGATGGTCTGCCCCGAGGTGTACAAGATCGACGACGAGTCGTACGCCTACGTCGAACAGGAAGAGGTTCCCGCCGCTCTCGAGGAGCAGGTGCGTCGCGGCGCCGAGGTCTGTCCCGAGCAGGCCATCGTCGTCAGTGAGTGACGAAGCGGTCCGCCACGAAGGGTAGGAGGAAGCGATGGTGACGACGGTAGACAAGCAAACAGCGTATCAGATGTACGTCGAAGGTCGCTGGCTCGACGCGCAGGACGGCGGAACGTTCGACGTGGTCAACCCGGCCACGGAGGCGGTGATCGGCAGCGCGCCCGACGCCGGCGCGGAGGAGATGCGACAGGCGATCGCGGTGGCGAGGAAAGCCTTCGACGAGGGCCCCTGGCCGCAGATGTCGCCCCGCGAGCGAGGGCGCATCATCCAGCAGATCGCCGATGGGCTTTCGGCGAAGCAAGAGCGGCTGCGAGAGCTGCTGATCGCGGAGATCGGCGGCGCCCAGCCATTGATGAGCATCCAATTGGATGATCCCATCCGATGCATGCACTACTACGCCGAGTTGGCGCCGAAGATCGACTTCGAGGAGCAATTCCCTCCGCTGGTTCAGGAGACGCCGCTCGGCCCAACCGCGACGCAGATGCTGGTCTACCGGCAGCCGGCCGGCGTCGTCGGGGCGATTACCACCTGGAACTTCCCCCTGTACGTCCTGATCCAGAAACTCGGCCCCGCCTTAGCGGCCGGCTGCACGATGGTGATCAAGCCTCCGCCCTACGCGCCGCTCATCCACCTGGAGGTCGCCAAGATCATCGACGAGACCGATCTGCCCAAGGGCGTCGTGAACGTCGTCACAGGCGCAGGCCCCGAGATAGCCGAGGAGCTCGTCGCCAGCCCGCTCGTCGATAAGATCTCGTTCACCGGCAGCGTCGAGATCGGCAAGCGCATCGCGGCGGCGGCGGCGAACAACCTGACGCGATTGCACCTCGAGCTGGGCGGCAAGTCGGCCTGCATCGTGCTCGACGACGCCGACCTCGACGCGGCCGTGCCCGGCATGGCCAGCCCGTCCTTCTTCCAGGCTGGGCAGGCTTGTGCGGGGACCACTCGCTGCCTGGTGCCGGCCGGCATGTACGACGCGGCGATGGAGAAGATGGTGAGCTTCGTGCAGAAGCTGAAGGTCGGCGACCCGGCCGACCCGGCCGTGCTGGTGGGCCCGCTCATCCGCGAAGCGCGGCGAACGGCTGTCGAGGAGTACATCCGCATCGGCCAGGAGGAAGGGGCTACGCTGGCCACCGGCGGCAGCCGCCCTGCCGATCTGGACAAAGGCTACTTCCTGGAGCCGACGATCTTCGGCGACGTGCGAAACGACATGCGGATCGCTCGAGAGGAGATCTTCGGGCCGGTGCTCGCCGTCATCCCGTACAGCGACGTAGACGAGGCGATCAAGATCGCCAACGACTCCTCGTACGGATTAAGCGCCCGCATTGTGACCAACAACACGGCGAAGGGGCTACAGGTGGCGCGCCGCCTGCGCACCGGTTCGGTCATGATCAGTGGCGGCATCAGCGGGCCCGGCGCCAGCACGTTCATGGTCGCTCCGTTTGGCGGCTTCAAGGAGAGCGGCATCGGCCGCGAAGGCGGCAAATTCGGCGTCCTGGAGTACACCGAAGTCCAGACGATAGCCTGGTAACGGTAGAGTGCGCGTAGCATCGTGGTTGACAGAAGACTCCGGAGCGCCAATAATCGTGTGGCAGCATTAGTGAAACTAGTGTATCCCTATTCACACCAGGCCCTGGCGGGAAGGGTCTAGGCAGAGGAGGCTCGTGTCATGATCAAGCGGCTGAGAGTTTGGTGGATCGTTGGAGTGCTTCTGACAGCGCTTCTCGTGGGCGCTGCCTGCACCAGCGATGACAATGGCGACGGCGAAGACGCGACCGCTACTTCCGCGCCCACGAACGGCGAAGCGGCCACGGCCACGCCATTCGCCGGCACGATCCTCACGCCCGAGGATGTGCTGCGGAAGGACGGCACGGCGACGCAGGAGATCGAGATCGAGTGGGGCTGGATGTTCGAGCAGTCCGGGCCACTGCAAGGCTTCGGTATACCGACAGGGGACGGAGTGCTGCTGGCGGTCCAGGAGATCAACGACGCCGGCGGCTTCCAGATAGGCGACACCATCTACACCATCAAGCTCATCCAGCGCGACACCGAATCTACCGTCCCTAGCACCATAGCGGCAGCTACGGGGCTCGTGCGCGACGATGAGGTGAACGTCATCTGGGGCCCTGCCACCGTGGGGGAACCGCAGGCTACGCTGATCACCCAGGACGCCCAAGTCCTGCACCTGTGCCCTTGTCAGGAGCGAGAAACGACCGCTCTCCGTACCGTCGAGCAGGCGCAAGGTGAGTCCCGCTGGGCCTTCCAAACGCTCCTGCCTTTCAGCCTGCTCATCTCCCAGGGGGCGCGCAATTTCGTTGTGGACTGGCCCGAATTCAAAACGATGGCTACCCTCTGCGTCAACACGCAAAACGGCCAGGACATCTGCTCACGCACCGCGGAGGCCTATGCGGCGGCCGGCATAGAGGTGGTGGGAGAGGAGTACTTCCCGGAAGGGACCACGGACTACAACCCCTTCCTGACCAAGCTCCGAGGAGCAGATCCAGACTATCTCTTTAATTTCGACGACCCGCTCAAGCAAGCGACGATCATCCAACAGGCCATGGAGCTGGGTGTCGGGCGTTTGCACATCGCCTCCTTGCCGGCCAATCTGATCGAAACCCTGGTGGGCATCCCCCTGACCACGCCGGTGATAGCGGGCGCCGCAGCCAGGCAATGCGCTCAACCCACCTCGGATGAGGCTGCCGATTACTGCGAGCGCTACAAGGCCTTCAAGGGCGGCACCTTGCCGGTCGCCGAGTTCGTCTCTCTCATGACCTACGACTACACCTACATGCTGGTCGCCGCCATGCAGCAGGCCGGCACGGTGGAGGACACCACAGCGATCTCCCAGGCTCTTGAGACGCTTCACTACGACGGAGTGAGCGAAGATGACATGTTCTTCAACTCACGGCACCTTGGCGTTCACGGGACCGATCCCTGCATCGTTGTACGTGACGAGCCACTTACCTGCCAACACGTAGCCCCGCCCCCGGAAGCGGCCGAGTAGCAGTTGGTCGATAGCGCTGGGAGGGGAGGCAGTAACGTCCATAGGGCTATGCGTCTCCTCCCGGCGGGTTCTACACCCAGAGAAGTCGTAGATCCCGTATCACCATGTTGGGGCGCTGCTGCAGTTTTCCCTACGGCGCAATCGATGTCCCGTTCTGATCACCAGGGATAGCCTATGTATAGTCCAGAACGCTTGTCATCAAGGTTACTCCGGAGGTCAATCCAGTGCCGCAGGAGTTAGTGGAATTCTTTCAGCAGGTCTTCAACGGGTTCATGATCAGCGGCGTCTACGCCCTGGTAGCCTTAGGCATTACCGTCATTTTCGGCCTGACGGGCGTCGTTAAGTTCTCGATAGGCGAACTGCTCACCCTGGGGGCGTTTGTGGCCTTCGCGCTTTGGGATAACGGCATGTCGTACTTCATCGTGGTCCCGTTGGCTGCTATCATTGTGGGCGCGCTGTCCTTGCTCCTGGAGCGGGTCGCCTTCCGCTTCACGCTGGACCAGCCGATCAACGGCTTCATCGTCTCGCTCGGGCTCATCCTCGTGCTTCAGAACATGGTCATCGAGATATGGGGTACTGAGTTCAGAAGGCTCCAGGCGCCCTTTACGCAGGTGTGGGACCTGGGCGGTGTGCGTATGCCCGTGCAGAGTTTGTTCGTGGCGTGGGTAAC
>JACZTE010000161.1 GCA_022573935.1 Chloroflexota bacterium | reverse complement strand
CAAGTCGCCGAAGAACAACGGCTGGGGCGACGCCAACTGCGGCGGCGACTTCGGGCCGTTCCTCAAGCACGCCGGCTGGGACGGCCTGCTTCTCAGCGGCCAGGCGGAGAAGCCGGTCTATCTGCTCATCCAGGACGAGCAGGTGGAGATTAAGGACGCCGCTGACATCTGGGGGATGCTGGCCATCGACGTGGAGATGACGCTGAAGGAGCGCCACGGCAAGAAGGCCAGCGTCGCCTGCATCGGCCCGGCCGGAGAGAACCTGTCGCTTATGGCCGGTATTTGCAACGAGCGAGGCCGGCTGGCGGCGCGGAGCGGCCTGGGCGCCGTCATGGGCTCGAAGAAGGTGAAGGCGATCGTCTGCCTCGCCTCGCGCAACATCCTCGCCGGCGATAGCAAAGAGGTGCGCATGACCGTGCGTTCATCGCTGGACGAGTTCGTCAAGCCGCTCGCTACCTTCTTCCGGACCTACGGCACCACCGGCATCACCGCCGGCTCCGCCATGACGGGGGACTCGCCCGTGAAGAACTGGGGCGGCGCCGGTAGCGTCGATTTCCCCGAGGCGGGCCTGCTGACCGGCGATAACTTCAACGCGAAGATGGACAAGAAGTACGCTTGCTGGCACTGCCCGCTGGCCTGCGGCGCCGAGAGTAACGCTTGGGACGAGCAGGAGAACGCGGCGCAGAAGCGCATCGCGAAGCGCGCAGATGAGCGCACCACGCTTCAGGCCGAGCTAAATAACGGCGCGGGAGACGAGCGCGTGAAGGAGATCGAGGGGGCGATTGCGCAGCTCGACGGGAAGGACGCCAGCGACGGCGAGATCAAGAACGACCCGAAGTACCCGTATCCGCATCACACCCATCGCGCTGAGTACGAGACGGTAGCCGCCTTCGGCACCATGATGCTGAGTGCAGACATCAACGCCCTTCAGTACGCGAACCACCTCTGCAATCAGTACGGACTGGACGTCATCTCGGCCGGCGCCACCGTAGCGTTCGCCATGGAGTGCTACGAAAACGGCATCATCAACAAGGAGGACATGGGTGGTATTGAACTCACGTGGGGCAACACCGAAGGGATCATCGAGTTCCTCAAGCTGATCGGCAAGCGCGAAGGACCCGCCGGCGAGCTCTTCGCCGACGGCATCCGGCCCGCCTTGAAGAAGCTGGGCCCGGCGGCCGAGCCGTTCGCTATGGAAGTCGGTGGCGAGGAGCTGCCGATGCACGACCCGAAGCTGCAGCCGGAGTTCTTCACCGCCTACAAGCTTGACCCCACGCCGGCACGACACACGCAGTACGAGGGCGCGGGCGCGGGACGCCCTGCCTGGGAGATCGCGCCGCCTATCCAAGACAAGGCGGTGGCCAGCGGGCGAGGCCAGCACCACAAGGGCGCCGCTGAGTACACGCACGTCGTGAACGCTGTCGGCATGTGCCAGTTCATCATGATGGCCGCGCCCAATAACCGCATGCCGGAGTGGATCAACCTCACGACTGGCTGGGATACCACACCGAAGGAGATCCTCCAGGCCGGCGAGCGTATCGCCAACCTGCGCATGGCGTTCAGCGTCCGCGAGGGCGATATCGTCACCAAGCGTCGCATCCCGGACCGGCTCATCGGCAAGACGCCGCTGACCGCCGGCCCGCACGAGGGCGTCACGCTGGACGCGGAGACGCTGGAGAAGGAGTTCCTGGAAGCCTGTAGCTGGGATCTCGAGACGGCCACGCCCACCCGTGCCAAGCTGGAGGAGCTCGGGCTGAAGGACGTGGCGGACGCGCTCAACGTGTAGGCTGCTATTCCATCGAAACGTAGAGAGAGCCCTTCCTTAAGGAAGGGCTCTTCGCCATATGACGAAGCTATCGAGTCGCGCCTAGGCGGCAGGCGACTTCGTTGCGCTCTCGAGCCGGCCCCGCCGCAGGGTAATGAGCGCTCGATCGAGCAGCTCGTTGGGCGTGGTACCGTCCTCTGGATAGGTGACCAGCGCGCCACGCCAACGGACCTGTGGCATGCTGGCCGAACGAAGCTCGGCCAGCAATCGCTTGCAGGCTGCCCGTGCGCCTTCTCTATCCGCCCCCGGCAGCAACGCGACGAACCGCGCGTCATCGTATTGGGCGGCGAAGTCGTAAATCCGGATCGCGCGGCGTAGCGCTCGCCCGGCCAGGCCGTAGATCTCTGGTGTCTGCTCTTCCACCAAGTCCGCTGGCTCGAGCACCACCACGGCAAAGCTCTGATCGAACCGGTCCGCCCGGGCGATCTCCTCTAAGAGCCGCTGTCGGCCGACCCACCACCGATACAGCCCTGTCAACGCGTGTATCGGCATGCTCTCTTGGGGCGCGGAGTTGGGATCCATCTCGTATGAATAATCGGCAACATAGGGGTTTACACGTAGGGGTTATCCTGTGCTATCGATGCTGTGCGCACGCTTGTGCTACACTCGACGCACCATGATCCACGTTCGACTCTATCATCTGCTGGCCGAGCGCTCCCTCTCCGGTCGAGAGGAGTATGAGCTCGCTTTTCAAGTAGGTCTTCGACCTCTCGACATCATCCACCGCGAGGGCTTCCACGGCGCGGAGGAGGAGGCGATCGTCGTCCTCGTCAACGACGAGCAAGCGGCTCGCCAGACTCCGCTGGCCGACGGTGACCGGGTGGAGTTCATCATCAACATGGTTGGCGGCTAAGCGAGGTGGTTGCTTCTTCGGATATGAAAAGGCGGCCCTGGCAGGCCGCCCTTGTCATTATCGAGGCTGTCGCTTGTGTGTGGGTCTGACTGGTGGCTGTGCGACGAATCCTCGGTAGGAGGTTAACCTCAGTATGCCGCATGGGTGTTGTGAACCTATGGCAAAGGCGTCAAATGTCTGTTAAATCTGGGGACGTTCGAATATCGTCGTCCTCGTCAACGACGAGCAAGCGGCTCGCTCGGCCAGCATTGCCGCCGTGGGCTGGCGAAGGTGACACTCCACTGCCTGTCAGCGGTGCTTGTCATGCAAGCTCAGGCTGTGGCTAGGTTGCGCGTTGGGGAGATCGACGCTCTGCGCCAGTGTACGAGGAAGGTGGCGTGACCTATAAATGATTGCCGAAGAGGGCAGCGGGACGTCCTAACAACGAACCCGTCAGCGACCGTTTAGCAGGTACTGTCGGTGAAGTCGAGCATAAGAGGTGGGTCTGCTCCGGCGTTCGTGACGTTGGTGAACGCTGTGACAGCACCACCGGTCGCGTTAGCTGGTATTTCCACACATGTTCCTGGCGTTGTAAGGTCAACCGCCGCCGCCGAGTGCGCTCCGAATGCAAAGAAGGGCGTAATCGCGAAGGCGAGGACAAACACTAGCGCTAGTAACTTTCGCTTCATTCAAATGCCTCCTAACTTACTCTAACCGTAGGACATCCCGCCGCCTGCGACACATTATAGACTTTCTGTCACGTTCCTGTCTCAGGGTTTTGCACTTCCCTAATATTGTCGTCCTCGTCAACGACGAGCAAGCGGCTCGCCAGACTCCGCTGGCCGACGGCGACCGGGTGGAGTTCATCATCAACATGGTTGGCGGCTAAGTGCGCACTGCTGCTATTTGGGTTATGAAAAGGCGACCCTGGCAGGCCGCCTTTGTCACATTCGAGGCTGTCGCTTGTGTGTGGGTTTGACTGGTGGCTGTGCGACGAATCCTCGGTAGGAGGTTAATCTCAGTATGCCGCATGGGTGTTGTGAACCTATGGCAGAGACGTCAAATGTCTGTTAAATCTGGGGACGTTGTTTTGGAACATTCCCAGCACACAACTTTGCCACCGTCCTGCGTCACCCTAGCCTACCCACCGTCTCTCTTGACACCGCAGCCCCAGCCCGATAGTATGCATGGTGGGCGGCACCCCCGGTGCCGTTTTCCCATTTAGAAAGCATGCCGAAGTATATTTTCGTCACAGGCGGAGTCGTAAGCTCTGTCGGCAAAGGGATTGCTACTGCGGC
>JACZTE010000160.1 GCA_022573935.1 Chloroflexota bacterium | reverse complement strand
ATCTGGCGCGTACCCCTGGTTACAGGAGCAGTGGTGAGGCGGCGATTATCGGCGTAGGAGGGTCGCCTTTAGGCCTGGGCAGCGACTCCGGAGGCAGCATAAGATTCCCCGTCCATTGCTGCGGCGTGACCGGTCTCAAACCCAGCGCGGGTCTGGTACCCAACACGGGCCACTTTCCTCGCATTGGTGCGATGAGCGATCCCCGGACCCAGATCGGGCCGCTGGCCCGTTTCGTCGAAGACTTGGCCCTGACGCTCCCGATCATCTCCGGCGTCGACTGGCGCGATGCTGGCGTGATCCCGATGCCGCTCGGCGACCCTATCGCCGTCGAGATCAAGGATCTGCGTGTGGCCTTCTATACCGACGACGAAGGCGCGTCGCCTACAAGCGAAACGGTTGCGGTGGTGAGAGCGACTGCGAATCTGCTATCAGATGCAGGCGCTATTGTCGATGAGGCTCACCCTCAGAGGCTCGAAGAGGCCCGGAACATCACCCTGGACTATTGGCGGCGGCCATCTTCGGGACTGTCCTGGAGATCTTGGATGCCAGACAGTGTCGGGAAGATGACAGGCGACGAGGTTGAACGTTCGCTCTTCGAGTGGGACAGGTTCCGGCGTGCCATGCTCTCGTTTATGGAGAGCTACGATTTGATCCTTACTCCGGCTTCCAACCGCCCAGCCGATCCTCACGGCACCCGGGACGCCTTCGATACGGTCTACACGCTGCCCTACAGCTTGACCGGCTACCCTTGTGTGGTCGTCCGCGCCGGCACATCGGCCGAGGGCCTGCCGATCGGGGTGCAGGTGGTCGCCCGCCCCTGGCGCGACGACGTAGCGCTCGCCGTGGCGCAGCACATTGAGGGAGCGTTGGGTGGCTGGCAACGGCCGCCGATCTAGGATGCCCTGAATCCGCCATGACCTGCGCCTTCCACCTCGTCGATGACCTGAGGAACGCCCGCAGCGAGCTGCTGACCGCCTGCCAGGACGTCTCGGACGCCGATCTCCGCCGACGCCCCGAGGAAGCGGGCTGGGCGATCATCGAGCTGCTCGCCCACCTGCCGGACGTCGACCGCTACTACCTCTCGCAGGCGCAGGCGCTCCGCGACGTGCCCGGCCACAGCTTCGTCTACTTCGACGAGGAGGCGTGGGCGCGGGAGCACGCCGACGCCATCGAGCAGGACGCGAAGGGCGTGAAGCTGGCGATGGCCCTCGCCCACGAGGAGGTGGTGCGCTGGACACGGTCGCTCACGCCGGAGGAGCTCGACCGCGCGGGCGGCCACCCGAGGGACGAGTCGATCAGCGTGCGCGAGATGATCCAGCGCATCGCCAACCACGACCGCAGCCATACCGAACAGGTGCGCGCCATCCGCCGGGCGCTGGCGAAGCCGTCACCCTGAGCCCGCCAGATGCTTCGCTCGCGCTCAGCATGACACGAGGCGAGGCTCAGCATGGCAAAGGCCTCGTAGGGACAGACCTTCAGGTCTGTCCGGAAGCGTGGGGCCTGGAACTACGACCGAGATGCTTCGCGGAGTTTATCCTGAGCGAAGCGAAGGGCTCAGCATGACACGAGGCGAAGGGCTCAGCATGACGCTCTTTCCTCACCGGCAATAAACTAAGCATTCGCTTGTTAATTGACGCAATATGCGCTCCCTGCTAGGATAGGTGTGGCCTCGTGAAGCAGGCCACAATCTCTGCGGGCGTCAGCTCGCGAGGCGGAGTTGGGGGCTGTGCAGCTACTTTTCGATAACTACGTCGCCGTCCTGCTCGCCACCATCATCGGCTCTATCCTCGTCCTCTCCGCTCTCCTCGCCTCGCGCCTCCTGGCGCCCTTCTCGGAATCGCGGCAGAAGCGCACCACGTACGAGTGCGGCATGGTGCCCATCGGCCGCGTGCGCACGCAGGTGCACATCCGCTACTACCTGTTCGCCATCCTCTTCCTCATCTTCGATGTGGAAGCGGTGTTCTTGTTCCCCTGGGCCGTCACCTTCGTCGACGTCGGCCAGGCGGCCTTCTACGAAATGGTGCTCTTTATCCTCATCCTGGGCAGCGGCCTGGTCTACGCCTGGAAGAAGGGGGTGCTGCAATGGAGGTAACCGAAGGCGCGACCGCCGAGACCGACGTAAGCGACACGCCGGATGCGCCGCCCAAGGTGGTCCCGCCCTCCGAACGGCCGAAGACCGGCGTCGAGCGGGAGGCGGAACTCCTCACGCCAGTAGAAGTGGACTACGGCAAGGCCGCCTACCGGCAGATCCTGCCGGGCGTGATGCAGGTGCCGACGGAGGCCGTGCTGGCGCTGGTGCGCAAGTCGTCGCTCTGGCCGCTCACCTTCGGCCTCGCCTGCTGCGCCATCGAGATGATCGCCACCTACATGCCGCACCACGATCTGGAGCGCTTCGGCATCGTGCCCTTCGCCTCGCCTCGGCAGGCGGACGTCATGATCATCGCCGGGACGGTGACGAAGAAGATGGCGCCGGCCGTCAAGCTGCTCTACGAGCAGATGCCCAACCCGAAGTGGGTGATCTCCATGGGCGCCTGCGCCACCAACGGCGGCCCCTACACCCGCTACGACCGCGTCCTCCAGGGAGTGGACAAGATCATCCCCGTCGATGTCTACGTGCCCGGCTGTCCGCCGCGGCCGGAGGCGCTCATCGACGGATTCATCGCCCTGCAACACAAGATCATGGAGGAGCGCGGCAAGTTTTAATGGCGGAGCAGGAACAGAGCGAAGGCCCAGCCGAGGGAGCGGCGAAAGAAAAGAGCGACAAGCCCGCCGCAGAGCAGGCCCAAGATGGAGAGGGCCAGCCGAAGGCGGAGCGACCCAAGGTGCTTCCGGGAGGCGCCTCCTCTCAGCGCCCGGGCCTGCCGGAGCGGGCGGCCGAGACGAAGGCATCCGATAGGGAGCGCCCTCCGCCCGGCGGCATTGCCGACCTCTTCGCCCAGGCGCTGCCCGACGTGAAGCTGGAGGTCTACCAGGGCCTCGACAGCGTCATCATCGAGGTCAGCCGGGACGACATCCCGCAGGTGATGCGGGCCGCCAAGGACGACCCTAGCCTCGACTGCAAGTACCTGCGCTCCCTCTTCGGCGTCGACCACCTGGAGGACGGCCTGGAGGTCGTCTACCAGCTCGTCTCGCTGGAGAAGGGGCACGAAGTCGTGATCAAGACTCGCCTGACCCGAGACGACCCAAAGCTGCCTTCCGTCACCTCCGTCTGGCAGGGAGCGAACTGGCACGAGCGGGAGACCCGCGACATGTTCGGCATCATCTTCGAGGGGCATCCGCACCTGGTGCCGCTGCTCCTGCCGGAGGACATGACCGATCACTTTCCGCTGCGCAAGGACAGCCCGCTGGCGGAGATCGAGGAGTGGCAGGGCGAGCTGCTGGGCGAGGAGGAGAGCAAGGAGTGATGGCCTCAGAAATTGTGGTCTCATTGGAAACGAGCCCCATAGGTTGTGAAGCGTATTGCCAAGGAGGGTAAGGATGAATATCGTGTTGAAGCTGTTCGCGGTTCTCTTGTTCGGGCTGCTGGTTGTGGCCTGCGGCGGTAATGGAGACGACAACGGCAATGGAGGAAACGGCGGAAACGGCGACGGCGGCAACGGCGACGCAGCCGCTATTGAGAGCTTGGTCCGTGAGTTCTACAGCGCCTTCGAAGACGGTGACGGCAACACGCTGGCCGGTTTGTTCGCAGCGGACTGCGCGGACATTTCGGATACCCTCACAGAGGCGCTCGACTTGCTCGGGGGACTGGGCATCGAGTTCGATGTGACCGGCGTTGACGTACGAAACTTGGAGGGCGACACTGCCGAAGCCGCACCTCAGGGTACGGCTTCTATTGCTGGTGAAGAAGGGCCTCTTGGGACCGAGGAGGACTACAATAACGTGGTGAAAGAGAACGGTGAATGGAAGATCGCCGATTGCGACTTCTTCAGTTAGCAGGTCGCAGCCGGCTCGCTTGATCGCTAGGCCGGAATGAGCAGCCGTT
>JACZTE010000159.1 GCA_022573935.1 Chloroflexota bacterium | reverse complement strand
AGCGCCTCGACGAGAACCGACTTCCCGTGGTCGACGTGGCCGGCGGTACCTATGACGTACATGGCTGGTCTCTGGTTCCTAGTCGCTGGTTGCTGGTCCTTGACCGCTCACTCTGCTGATCCCCGTTCCTTGTTCCTACGCATGCGTCTCCACCTGCTCGAGCGCGCGCACGTACTCCTCCGGCAGGCCGTGCTCGCGAGCGCCGCGGACGATGAGCGCCAGGTACTCTCGGCCGGGCGTGAACGCGCCCGTCCGGTTCGCGATGTAGGCGACCGCCTCTCGCTCGACGCCTTCGTCATCGATCACGCGCACCGTCCCGCGCCGGTAGGCCTGCGGCACGCCCTCGTGCCCGTCGAGCGCGGCCAGGCACGCGTCCTCGACTTCGTAGAGCGCGCCCCAGACGGTGGCATCGGGCTCCGGCACGATGTCTGCCACGCCACCCTTCTGCTTGCTCGAGTAGCGCGTGAAGGCGAGCCGGTGGTCGGGCAGTCGCGCCCGCCCGACGACGGCAGCGCCGGGGCAGCGGCGGCTAAAGCGCCGGCGGTCCAGGTTCGACCCGTAGGCGAAGTAGAGGCTGTTCGACATGAAGTTCCGGACGCTCCTCAGCTAAGCTAGATTCTTCGCTTCGCTCAGAATGACAGAAAACGAAGGGTTCAGCATGAAGACGCCATCATGTCACCCTGAGCGCCCGGACGCAGACGCTCGTAACGGGCCCGTCTGGGCAGCGAAGGGTCTCAGGCGGCCGTCACGGACGCCGCCCTTATTATAGAGAGCCCAGGCGCGGCAGGCTCCTCGTTCCCGCCTGTTCCTCATCCCGCTCCTCGTGTAGAATGTACCGGTATGCTCGAAGCGCTCACAGCGAAGCTGCAAGGCGTCTTCCAGAAGCTCGGCTCGCAGGGTGCCATCCGCGAGGCGGACCTGGACGAGGCGATGCGCGAGGTGCGCATCGCCCTGCTGGAAGCTGACGTCAACTTCAAGGTCGTCCGCGAGTTCATCACGAACGTGCGCGAGCGAGCGATGGGCGAAGAGGTGCTCACGAGCCTCAGCGGCCCGCAGCAGGTGATCGGCATCGTCAACCAGGAGCTGGTACGCATCCTGGGCGAACACCAGGCCGGCCTCGAGTTCGCCGCCAAGCCGCCCACCACGATCATGCTGGTGGGGCCGAAGGGCTCCGGCAAGACCACCACCGCCGCCAAGCTCGCCCTCCACCTGCGCAAGCAGGGGCAGAAGCCGCTGCTCGTAGCCGCCGACCCCCAGCGGGTAGCGGGCGCCGAGCAGCTCCAGGCGTTGGGCCGCCAGATCAACGTCGGCGTCGCCGGTGGCGATGGCGACGCGAAGCCTCAGGCGCTCGCCAAGGCCGCCCTGGCAGAAGCGCAACGCCTCGGCGCTACCGTGATCATCGTCGACACCCCGGGCCACACCGACGTGGGGGAGGCGACAGCGGGCCTGAGCGAGCTGCGCGAGAGCTTCTCCCCCAGCGAGACGCTGCTGGTGGTGGACGCCATGACCGGGCAGGAGGCGGTGAACATCGCTCAGGAGATCGACGAAGCGCTGGGCATCACCGGCTTCATCATGACCAAGATGGACGGCGACGCCCGCGGCGGCGCTGCCCTCTCGATCCGAGCCGTCACCGGCCTGCCGATCAAGTTCATCGGCGTGGGCGAGAAGACCGACGCCCTGGAGGCCTTCATCCCGGAGCGCTTCGCCTCGCGCATCCTCGGCATGGGCGATATCCTCACCCTGGTCGAGAAGGCGGCGGAGGCGATCGGCGAGGAAGACGTCCAGCGGCTCGAGAAGAAGCTGCGCAGCCACACCCTGGATCTAGAGGACTTCATCATCCAGATCCAGCAGATGAAGCGCATGGGGCCCATCAGCCAGATCGTGGATATGATCCCCGGCCTCGCCTCGGTCAAGTCGCAGTTAAACCTGGACGACATCGACGAAGGCTTCTGGGGCAAGGCAGAGGCGGTCGTCTACTCCATGACGACGGAAGAGCGGCGTCACCCCGAGATCATCAACGGCAGCCGCCGCAAGCGCATCGCGCTCGGCAGCGGCGCCACGCCACAGGAGGTGAACCGCCTCCTCAACCAGTGGAAAGAAGCGAAGAAGCTAGCGCAGGCGGCGGCCTCCGGACACGGTCCCGACCTGCTCAAGCTACTCCGGCGATAGGAGGTTCTCGTGCTCCGTATTCGACTCCGACGGGTGGGCAAGAAGAAGCAGCCGTCGTACCGCATCGTCGTGGCCGACTCGCACTCGCCGCGCGATGGCCGGTACGTCGAGGTGATCGGCCACTACCACCCACTCGACAACCCATCAACCATCGTCCTCGATTCCGACCGCGCACGCTTCTGGCTGGAGCGCGGCGCCCAGCCCTCGATGCGAGTATCGAAGATCCTCGCCATCGAAGGCGTCGCTGAACTACCCCCCGAGGTGAAGGCGCGCATCGCGCTGGGCGAGGAGCGCGCGAAGGAGGCCAAGCAGGCGAAGGCGGCAGAGCCCAAGGCCGAGGCCGCAGACGAGCCCAAGGCCGAGGCCGCCGACGAGCCCAAGGCCGAGGCCGCCGAAAAGCCCAAGGCCGAGGCTGCCGACGAACCCAAGGCCAAGGCTACCGACGAACCCAAGGCCGAGGCCGCAGACGAGCCCAAGGCCAAGGCCGCAGAGGAAGAGAAGGCCGAGGCGTGAAAGAGCTTGTCGAGTTCCTCGCTCGTTCCATCGTCGAAGACCCGGACGCCGTCGAAGTCGAAGTGGAGGAGGGGCAGGACGGGGACTGGGTCGTCTACCACCTCTACGTCGCGGATAACGACATGGGGAAGGTGATCGGCAAGCAAGGGCGGATCGCCAACGCCATGCGCACCTTGCTGAAGATAGCCGCCACCCGTCGCGGCATTCGCGTTAGTCTCGACATCGGCGACTGACGTCCCCGGTCGCCCGGTGCCCAGCAAGCGCGCCCCCCGCCGGCCAGCATCGCGACCGCTACCCGAACCCAGCCCCGGCTTCGTCGCCGTCGGCTGGGTGGGCGCTCCGCGAGGCCGGCGCGGCGATCTCACCATCGAGCCCCTGACGGACTTCCCCCAGCGGTTCCAGCCCGACGCCATCGTCTGGGCGGGCGGTGCATCGTACACCGTTCGGCATGTCCGCCAACACCGCAGGGCGCTCCTGCTTGAGTTGGACGGCGTCGAGACGCCAGAGCAGGCCGAGAAGCTACGCGGCCTGCTGCTGGAGGTGCCGGAGGAGGAGCTGGGGGCCCTGGGGGAACACCAGTACTTCCGCTTCCAGCTCCTGGGCATGGCGGTGGTCGACCGCGACGGCCAACCGCTGGGGCACATTGAGGAGGTATTGGACACCGGCGCGAACGACGTCTACATCGTGCGCAGCCCGGAGGGCGAGCTGCTCATCCCCGCCATCGATACGGTCGTGAAACAGGTAGACGTGGCCGGGAAGCGCATGGTGGTGGAGCTGATAGCAGGGCTACAGCACCGCCCCTACACGCGTCCAGCTACAGACTAACTCACCTACCCACCTTCGCCCGACTTGAGGCAGCATTCGGTAGCCGAGCCCTTCGGGCTGAGCCTCAGGACGAAGCCTGTCGAAGCATCCCGCACCCTTCGACAAGCTCAGGGTGGCTTATACATCCCATCATGTTGGAGGGGCACTAGAGGCTAGCCCTAGTTCGCACCCTTGCCCAAGCCGAGGGCAAGCATCGATTTCCACTATTCTTGCATAACGTCTCCCCTAGATACTGCCGATACTTTCATATAGCGCCCGTCCTGCGAACCCGCAGGGCGCGTGTGCTATTGCCATGCGAAGTGGAGAGTGAAGCGTGCGAAGCAAGTCGGAACGTAAGGGCATGCTAGCGATCGCCGGTCGCGTCAAGGCGCGTTCGGCGGCCGCCCTGCGTTCGTTCAACCTGACGATAGGCTGGAAGCTATCGATCGGCTTCGGCGTGCTTCTGCTTCTCCTCGTTATCACCGGACTCATCATTGACCGCAGC
>JACZTE010000158.1 GCA_022573935.1 Chloroflexota bacterium | reverse complement strand
GATCGACCTGGTAGTCGAGCACGACGTCTCGTTCTGCCCCACCCTTACCGTCGCGCCCGGCGCCGGCGACGAACCGAACGCCGACGAGCTGCGCTATGCCCCTCGCGTCGCCGAACGCTGGCTGGAGGCGACGAGCCAGCGCGAAGCCCTGCGGCTCCCGCCCGAGGCCCGAGAGCGAGCGTTACAGCTTCGCGCCAAGCTCCAGGAGCTGGTGGGACAGGTGCATCGCGCGGGCGGGCGCGTGGTTACCGGGACGGACACCGGGGCGGTGCGCAGTCTGGTGCCGGGCTTCTCGCTGCACCGCGAGCTGGCGCTGCTGGCGGGCTCAGGCTTCTCGAACATGGACGCGCTCCGCGCCGCGACGGCGCGCGCCGCCGAGGCGCTGTGGCGCAGCGACCTGGGCACGATCGAGGCGGGCAAGCAGGCTGACCTGCTGCTGCTGCGCGGCGACCCGTTGCAAGACCTCGGCGCGTTGCGTGACATCCACCGCATCGTCCTCGGCGGCCGCGTCCTCGAACCGGAGGCGCTGCTCGCCCAGGCGCGGAGCGCCGGCGGGGCCGAGTCGTAGCTTTGACACAGCGCGTGGCCGTCGTATGATGAGCAACGCGACGAGGTGTATGCTGGTCGAACGGAATAGTACGGTAGGCCAGGCCTTTAGCCTGGCCGGATGAGCGAACGGTAGGCCGGGCCTTTAGTCCGGCTGGATGAGCAAACGGTAGGCCGGGCCGTTAGCCCGGCCAAAAACGAGACACGACAACAAGGAGGACGCACATGGCAGGAGAGATGGTTCAATACCCCAGCAACGGGCAGGAGGCGGAGGGCTACCTGGCCAAGCCCGCCTCCGGTAGCGGCCCGGGCGTCATCGTCATCCAGGAGTGGTGGGGGCTGGTGCCACACATCAAGGACGTCTGCGACCGGCTGGCCGGCGAGGGCTTCGTCGCCCTGGCGCCGGACCTCTTCCACGGCAAGAGCACGTCGGAGCCGGACGAGGCGGGCAAGCTGATGATGGGGATGCAGATTGACCAGGCGGCCAAGGACATGTCGGGCGCGGTGGACTATCTGCTGGGGCTCGACGCCGCCACCGGCGAGAGCGTCGGCTCCGTGGGCTTCTGCATGGGCGGCGGCCTCTCGCTCTACCTCGCGAGCCTGAAGCCTGCCGTCGGCGCGTGCGTCATCTACTACGGTGCGCTTCCCGGCGCACAGCCCGACCTCGCGAACGTGCAGGGAGCGGTGCTCGGCCACTACGCCGAGAACGACAACTGGGCCAGCCCTGATTCGGCCCGGGAGCTGGAGAGCAGCCTCAAGTCGCAGGGCAAGCAGGCAGAGTTCCACATCTACCCGGACACCGAGCACGCCTTCTTCAACGACACGCGTCCGGACGTCTACAACGCCGAGGCGGCGAAGCTCTCCTGGGAGCGAACGCTGGCCTTCTTCCGACAGCATCTCGCATAGGCGCTCGGCTCAGCATGGACGATCCTGCCAGCGACGCCACTGTCACCCTGCGCGGCCTGCCCTTCCACTATCGCGAGTACGAAGGCCAGGGAAGGCCGGTGGTGCTGCTCCACGGGGTCGCCTCCAACAGCCGCATCTGGCTCATGGTGGCGCCGCTCCTGACGCGGCGGCTCCGCGTCTTCGCGCTCGACCAGCGCGGCCACGGCGAGAGCGCAACGCCTGACAGCGGCTACGACTTCGCGACCGTGGTGGGCGACCTGGCCGCCTTCGTCGAGGAGCTCGGCCTGGAGCGGCCGCTCATCGTCGGCCATTCGTGGGGCGGCAACGTGGCGATTGAGTACGCCGCCACCCACCCGGAGCGCCCGGCGGGCCTCGTCCTCGTGGACGGCGGCTTCCTCGAGCTCTCGGCGCGGCCCGGGATGACCTGGGAGCGTGCCGAGAAAGAGCTGGCGCCGCCCGATCTCACCCACCTGACGCCGCAAAAGCTCATAGAGATGGCGAAGCAGTGGGAGCTGGGCCCGATCTGGAACGATGCCGTGGAGGCGTCGCTCCTCGCCAACTTCGAGGTGACCGAGGCGGGCACGATCCGCCCGCACCTGAGCCGCGCGAACCACATGCAGGTGGTACGCGCGATCTGGGACCAGCGGCCGTCGGAGCTCTGCCCCGACGTGCGTTGTCCCGTGCTCTTCGCCGCCGCCGAGCGCGAGGGCGAAGGGCGCGTACGCGAGTGGATGGAGCTAAAGCGCGTGGCGATCGACCGAATGCAGGGGCTGCTATCCGACAGTCAGGTGCGTTGGTTCGCCGACACGATCCATGATATCCCGCTGCACCGGCCCAAGGAGCTGGCGCAGGCGATCGAGGAGTTCGCCCTGGCGCTGGAGACGTAAGCTTAAGGAGCCACCTCTACGGGCTCGTCCTCGTCAGCGAGCGCTGGTATGACGAGCTCCTGGTCCAGCTGCAACTCGGCCGGATTCAGCAATTCGTTCGCTTCGACGATCGCCTCGACCGTGGTGCCGAAGCGGCCCGCGATGTCCCAGATCGTGTCGCCGCTCTGCACCACATAGATTTCGTCGGTAGTCAGAACGTCTTGCGCTGGCGGAGGTGCAACCTGCTCTACGAGTGGCGGCTCTTGCTGCGGGGGCGGTTCAACAACCTCCGACACATCGGAGGTAAGCGGTGCTCCGGACGGCTGAGGAACGGCGACGGTCGAGTCGGAGCCGCCCCCGGCAAAGTTGGGCACCAGGAGCATCGCCAGGAACACGACGCCCATGCCGGTGAGGATCAGGGGCGCCCGATTTGTCTCTTCGTGCCGGAGCGTTTGCCGGTCGTACTCCAACCCCTGGGGACGCCGGACCAGGAAGAAGACCGCGGCCGCTCCCAGAAGGATGATGCCCACGCTGAGGAACCATAGGCTGGATCCTGACCAGAGCATGCGGACGAGGATCAGGGCGATGAGCGGAACTGTCACCAGCATCGCCATCCCCATCCAGGGGCGTTCTACCGGCGGACGCTGCGGGAGATCCCAAGGTGATGCCATGACCAAGCCTCCCTTTCGTACCGTACTGGCCCCACCATACACCAATCGCGACGTAATTACAAGATGTTGGCGATAGAAACGCTAAATACTACATCTCGTATCAACCTGCGCACCACCTGCTACTGATACAGCCCCGTCTTGACACAGAATCGCAGAGTCCGCTAGCTTCAGTATGAAGTGTCGCATTCGCCTTCTCCCGCTCCATCGGCAGGCAATCGAATGCGCCAGCGGCTCGCCGTAGCGCTGGCCGGGCTCGCCATCCTCATCGCGGCTTCCTGGCTCGCACTTATCGTCGTCACACGCATCGATGAGCTGTTCTTGCCAGGGCAGGAGATCAACGTTGGCAGCCTTGCGAAACTGCCCGGCGTCCAGCAGGATACCACCGGTCCGGACAAGCGAGTCAACATTCTCGTGATGGGGCTGGACCGCCGGCCCAACGAGGGCGACAGCCCCACCCGCAGCGACACGATGTTCGTCCTCACCATCGACTCGCAGAGCAAGACGGCGGGCATCTTGAGCATGCCCCGCGACCTGCTGGTCGAGATCCCCAACCTCAACGGCGAAGGCTACTATAGAGACCGCATCAACTCGGTCTACATGAAAGGCGAGACACGAGGCTACCCCGGCGGCGGCACGACGCTAGTACGCCAGGTGCTGGAGCGCAATTTCGGCATCACGATCGACCACCACGTGATCATCGACTTCGAGGGCTTCGTCGAGCTTATCGACGCGCTGGGCGGCATCGATGTGTACGTACCGGAGGCGGTTAGGGATTCTCAATACCTGCCGAAGGAGCGGCCGGACGTATCAGTCGTCGCCTTCGAAGTCGGCCTGCAACACATGAACGGCCGCACAGCTCTAGACTATGCCCGCATCCGTTACGGCTCCGACGACTTGGAGCGTGTCCAACGCCAGCAGCGGGTCATCTTCGCCGCCATCACCAAAGCGACGGAGCTCAACCTCGTCGATGTGAGCAATCTGACCGACCTATGGCGAAAGTACAAGGACACAATCGATACGGATATCAA
>JACZTE010000157.1 GCA_022573935.1 Chloroflexota bacterium | reverse complement strand
AGCCCCGCGGGATGAATCCCGCAGCTCCCTCGGTGTGAATTACGAAGCCGCCCCGATGCATCGGGGCGGGAGTGGATTCGAGCTCGGCCTACTTCGCCTCGGCCGGTAGCGATTCGCCGCTCCACCACGCCTGCGCCTGCCGCTGCCTGCGCGTCCACTCTTCGCGGCCGATGAGGATCGCCATGCCCGCGGCCAGCAGCAGCAGCCCGGCCAGGGTGAGCGTCACCCAGTTCGGCACCACCTGCGCCGCGTCGAACAGGTAGCGCAGCGCCGCCAGCACGACGAAGCTGGTCGAGGTCGAGAGCAGCCAGAGCCATCGTCCCACAAGCGCCAGGCTCAGCAGGAGCAGACCCTCGCCCAGCACGAGCAGCGCGTACGGCCAGCCGTCCGCCTCCCAGGACTGCACCAGGCTCGGTCCCATCAGCACCACGGCCCCCACCGTCTGCAGCGGCCCGATGAGCGATCGCAGTTCGTCCGGCAGCGCTCGCACTCGCGAGGCGAGGAACGCGCCGGCGAGCAGGTAGACGCCCAGCGGCGCGGTGTACGCCTGGACGTTCTCCGGCCGGAAGTGGCCGATCTCCAGGAGCAGCGCCACCATCAGCAGCGCCGATGCCCCCGCCGCAACGTCGAGGCGGCGCATGCGCCACGACGTTGCGAGCGCGAGGAGGCCCAGCAGCAGCACCGAGGCCGCGGCGGTCTGGTAGAGCGCCGTCTCCTCGAACCGCTCCATCCCGACGAAGCCCTCCGCGTCCGCCAGCATCGAGAGCCGCACCCAACCCACCACCGGCGCCACTGCCGCCCAGCCGAAGGCGAGCGACAGCGTGGCCCATCCCCAGCCTTCGCCTTCGTCGCGGCTGCGCAGCAGGGCGTAGGCGGCGAAGAGGCCGTAGCCGACGGCGGAGAACGCCAGCGGCAGGTAGGCATCGTTCGGTTCGTAGTAGCGCCAGGCGGCGAGCAAGGCGAAGAAGCCGTAGGCGGTCGGCAGAGCGAGCGCCAGCGGCTGTCGCTCCCAGAGGGCGATCGCCAGCGCGACGCCGGTGTACACGGCGAGGAGCAGCGCCACCTGTCCCTCCAGCTCGACCGAGGAGAGCAGGACGAACAGGCTCATCCCCAGGGTGATGACGTAGGCGTGCAGTCGCACGTCGGGCCACCACCAGCGCATGGTCGCCGCCACGGCGGCTATCCCCATCGAGAGGCCGAAGAAGGCCAACCCCAGGTCGGCCGCATCGGCCGTCTCCGCCGCCGGCAAACTGGCCAGCAGGTGGTAGAAACCGATGCCCAGCGTGAGCCCCGCCGCGTAGATCAGGGCGACGGCCGCCGGCACGCGATAGGGCTCCACTTCTTCCCCCTGTTGGTCGCGGATCGTTCCGAATATCGGGAGGTCTAGCGTCACCAGCCGCGCCGCGCTCAGGTAGAGGGCGAACGCGGCGAAGTGCACGCCCGCGCCGTGGCGAGGGAAGTCGGCGTAGATCCCCTCGAATGGTAGCCAGGAGATCGTGATCGCGCCCAGCGCGAGCCAGCCCAGGTAGCGCTGGCCGAACCAGCGCGGCCCGAAGCCTTCGCTCCCGCCCGCGTACAGCCAGGCGACGATCGCCACCGCCGGGCCGTACCACTCCGTGCCGAAGTCGAAGGCATAGACCAGCGTTAGCGCCGCGCCGCCGGTAACGGCCAGCGCCGCGACGCTTATCGCCGGCTCGATGTCCGGGTAGGCGCGGCGGGCCCAGAACGCCTGCGTCCAGTAGAAGAGGGCGGCGATGGCGATCGTCGGCGGCAAGTACCAGTGCGTCGCGATCTCGAGGTCCACGGCGAATGGCGCGATCGCCAGCGCGGTGAGGAAGGCGAGCGGCACCACCCCGTGCGCCGCCAGCGAGCCGATGGGGCCGAAGACTTCGCTCACCCGACCCAGCGGTAGCATCGAGGGCGCGGCGAGGAGTAGCGCCAGGGCGATGAAGCTGCCGGGGTACACTTCCGGCGGCGCGTCTGTCAGCACCAGCACCGCTCCCAGGGCGCTGAGGATGGCGACGGCCATCGGCGCAGGGTTCCAGTGTACGGGCACGTGCCCAGGGCGGTCCCTGCCCAGCATAGCGACGATGCCGTAGAAGACGATGGCGCTGAGCGAGGCGGCCAGCCAGCCCGCCTCGCCTCCGCCGGCCTCGCGGATCAGCGCCACCGCCGCGACGAACGCGAGCGGCACCACCCCGTGCGCCGCCCAGGACCAGATGAGGCCGAAGACTTCGCTCACCCGGCCCAGCGGCAGCACCGAGGGCGCGGCGAGGAGTAGCGCTAGGGCGATGAAGCTGCCGGGGTACGCCTCCGGCGGCGCGTCCGCTAGCAGCAGCACCGCCCCCAGGGCGCCGAGGATGGCGACGGCCATCGGCGCGGGGTACCAGGCGGCAGGCACCGGGCCAGGGCGGTCCCTGCCCAGCATGGAGGCGACTCCGTAGAAGAGGGCGCTGCCGAGCGAGGCGATGAGCCAGCCTGCTTCGCCTCCCCCGGTGGCCCCGGCCATCGCAAACGCGGCGAGGAGTGCGAGCGGTACCAGGCCGTGCGCCGCCCAGGACCAGATGAGGCCGAAGACCTCGCTCACCCGGCCCAGCGGCAGCAGCGACGGCGCGGCGAGGACGAAGGCGAGCGCGATGAAGCTGATCGGGTAGGCAACCTCTGGCGCGTCGGCTACCACCAGCGCTGCCGCCAACGAACTCATGATCGCGGTGACCAGCGGCACGGGATACCAGCGGTTGAGGCCGAGCATGGAGACGGCGCCGTAGAAGAGCGCGCTGGTGAGCGACCCAGCGAGCCAGAGGCCTGTCGGGTCGATATCCTCATCGCCGGCGACGCCGAAGGCTACGACGAAGTTCAGCGGTACCATCAGCGCGCCGATGGCGAAGAAGACGACGCCCGCCTGCTGTACGCGGGGTATTCGCATGCAGAGGTAACCGGCGCCCAGGAAGAGGATGGTGTAGACGATGAGCAGCGCCATCTTCACGCCGCTACTCAGCGTCTCCTCGGACTGGCCGACGAAGATCAGCGTGGCGATGACGATGAGGAACGCGCCCAGGAAGAGCAGCAGGCTCGCCTGCTGCTCCGCCAGCCAGCCCGGCCCCTCCTTCTTAGGGCGGGCCGGCGGGCTTGGCGGCGGCTCCTCCGCTGTCTCTGCGGCGGCTGCTTTGGGCGCCGAGGGCGTCGCGGGAGCGCTAGGCTCCGCGTACAGTAAGGCGGCCTCGCGGTAGCGGCTGCGCAGGCGGTCGTAGGCCGACTCGCCGATCGTGCCGTCCGCTCGTAGGGCTTCCAGCTCGTTGAGGATGAAGGCCACGCCTGAGCGGCGCTGCTGCGGACTGATAAGCAGCTCTCGGCCGCACTGACGGCAATAGCGCGCCTTGCCCGTGTTCCCCGTGGCGCATCCCAGGCAATACCAGGTTGGGGCCGCTTGGCTCTCGTCGGTCACGGTGCGCCGCCCTCCTATCGCCTACATGATCGCCGAGAAGGGAGCTGCTGTCATGGTGCAAGTGCACCAATCGTCTGCTGACGATAGTACCAGTATTGGCGTGCGCTGCGAAGTGGTCCTGGTCGGGTCTTAGCCGGTTGGCGCGACTACTGGCGCCAGCCCTGGAGGCGTCGGATGCCCTCGTCCAGCCGGTCGTCGGGGACGGTGAGCGAGAGGCGGACGTAGCCCTCGCCGTTCCGGCCGTAGCCGATGCCCGGCGTCACCACGACGCCGGTGTCGTCCAGCAGCCGCCCGGCGAAGTCGATGGAGCCGACGCCCTCGGGCAGGCCCGCCCAGATGTAGAGGCTCGCCTTCGGGGGCGTCACGCGCAGGCCGATGCCGCGCAGCGCCTCTACCAGCTTGTCGCGGCGGCGCTGGTAGATCGCGTTCTGTTCGGCGATGCTGTCCTGCGGCCCCTCCGCGGCGGCGATCGCCATGCGTTGGATGGCGGCGGGGATGCCCGAGTCGAGGTTCGATTTCACCCTGCTGAGCGCGTCGATCAGCTCGGCGTTGCCCACTGCCATGCCGATGCGCCAGCC
>JACZTE010000156.1 GCA_022573935.1 Chloroflexota bacterium | reverse complement strand
TGGAGGAGCGCCTGCTCCACCACTTTGCCCTTGAGGTGGGCGACCATCGTCTTCGCCAGCCGCTCGCCGACGCCGGGCAGCCGTCGCAGCGCCTTCTCGTCGCCCTGCTCGATCCAGGTGGCGATGGTGGAGACGGAGAAGGCGAGCGCTCGCATCGCCTTGATCGGGCCCAGCTCGGGCACCTCGACCAGCTTCTTGTAGAACTCCCGCTCTACCTCTCGCGTGAAGCCGATCAGCATCGGTGTGGGCGCGCGTTCGGGCACGTTGTAGTAGATCTCCAGCTCCAACTCGTCGCCCAGCGGCGTCTCCTCCAGCGAGCGCCAGACGAAGGTGGGCAGCAGCACCTCATAGCCAACGCCGCCGACCGTCAGCTCGATAGCCTGCCGCTCGTCGTGTTTCTTCGTTAGGATGCCGGTGAGATGGGAGATCATCTTGCCTCCTTTAGTCGTGCCTCCGCCCGGCGTCGCAGGTGGTGGCAGAGCGCCACCGCCAGGGCGTCGGCGGCGTCCGTGGTCTCGGGCGGCGTCTCGATGCTCAACTGCATGAGCAGCAGCTCCTGCACCTGCGCCTTCTCGCTGCGGCCGTAGCCGGTAACGATGAGCTTCACCTCCGCCGGCGTGTAGGGGCGAACCGGCAGCCCGGCCTGGGCCGCCGCCAGGAGCGCAATGGCGCGCGCTTCGCCGATGGCGAAGGCGGAGCGGACGTTCCGGCCGACGAACGTATCCTCGACCGCCACCTCCGCCGGCTGCCAGCGGGCGATGACGTCGCAGAGCTCTCGAAAGATCTGGTGGAGCCGTTCCGCCGGGGCGTGCCGCCGATTCGTCGCGACGGCGCCGCTGTCCAGGGCGCGCAACTCCCCGCCCGTGGCGACGACGATGCCCCAGCCGGTGACCTGCAGGCCGGGGTCGACGCCCAGCACCATCGACTGGTCCGAGGTCGCCGTGAGCGCGCCTCCTTGCGGCCGCGAGTTAGGCGTAGGCCGCCAGCACTTCGTCTGGGAAGTCTGCGTTGGACGAGACGCGCTGGACATCGTCCAGCTCGTCCAGGTTGTCGAGCAGCCGCAGCAGCTGTCCTGCCTGGCGCTCGTCCACGAGGATGGTGCTCTTGGGCTGCTTGCTCAGTTCGGCCGAAGCGATGGCGATCTTCGCCTCGGTCAGCGCCCGGCGCACCTCCTCCAGCTGGTCGGGTTGCGTCAGCACCTCCACCGAGCCGGCGTCTACCGTGACGTCCTCGGCGCCGCTGTCCATGGCGCGCAGCGCCAGCTCCTCCGGATCGGCGTCGGCCGTGTCCAGGACGATCAGGCCGCGCGGTTCGAACTGCCAGGCGACGCTGCCCGCCTCGCCCAGGCTCCCGCCGGCTTTTGAGAAGGCGCCGCGGATGTCGGAGACGGTGCGGTTGCGGTTATCGGTCATCGCCTCCACCAGGATCGCGACGCCGCCGGGGCCGTAGCCTTCGTAGATGATCTCCTGGAGGGCAGCCCCGCCTTCGTCCGCGCCGCTGCCGCGCTTGATCGCCCGCTCGACATTGTCCTTGGGCATGTTCGAATCGCGCGCTCGCTCGATGGCGAGCCGCAGGCGCGAGTTGACGGCTGGGTCGGCGCTGCCCTGGCGTGCGGCGACGGTGATCTCACGGCCCAGCTTGGTGAAGAGCTGGCCGCGTTTGTTGTCCGCGATGCCCTTCGCCCGCTTGATCGTTGACCACTTGGAGTGTCCAGACATGGTGCATCATCCCGTAAGGGCCGCGCGTTAGCGCTGTCCCTACGATATTGTAGCACCGCTGTCGAAGAGAGGACAGGCTTCACGGGCTCTGTCCTCATGTCTTGCGGGCGTGGCTGCGGTGCCATGCTTGACAAGATGTGCAACATGCATATAATTGTATACCAGACGCTGCCGACTGGTGGCCGCGTATGTGTCAACCGCCTCTGCCCGCGCAGAATTGACGTCCCTCGGGGAGCAGAGGTGTCTCTGCCGGAGAGTAACACGATGCAGAGCAAGATCACGACACCGAAGCTCACAACCATTCGGGCACACTGGAAGTGGGTGCTGCTGCCGGCGCTCCCGCTCATCGTCGTGTTGGCGATGGTGATGTTCGTCGCCTGGGGCCAGTCCCGCGACCAGGCGGAAGCGGCGGGCCCCGCGCCGGGGATGGCGCTGACGGCCCCCACGATCGTGGAGGTGGGCTCCACGTTCACCGTCATCATCAGCGGTAATCCCGTGCCGCTAAAGGGCAGCCCCGGCTTTGGGGGCTTCGCCGCCCAAGTGGAGGTGAGCGCCGGGCTGAAGTACAACGGGAGCGGCGACTGTCTCAGTGAGCTCAAGGCCACCGTACAAGGCGGAGCCGCGGTAGACATCTGCCTTTCGCTCACCACTATGGCAGGCAACCATATCATCGCCGTAGTATCTGGGGATACACTGCCCTTGCCTGAAATGGACGCATCGGGCCCGAACGAGGACTTGGTCAACTTCAGCTACCAGTGCAACACGCCAGGCACGAAGACGATCACGCTGCTAACGGCTGCTCAGGCTACCAACGGAGCCGCGTACACTGCCCCGGACGCCAATCCGATCTTCGTGAAGACTAAGGTGGGTGCTAACGCCGACCAGATCACTATCGATTGCGTGGTGCCGGGGATGGCGCTGACGGCTCCCACGATAGTGGAGGTGGGCTCCAAGTTCACCGTCACCATCAGCGGTAATCCCGTGCCGGCAAAGGGTAGCCCCGGCTTCGGGGGCTTCGCCGCCGAAGTGGAGGTGAGCGCCGGGCTGAAGTACAATGGGATCGATGATTGTCCCAGTGAGCTCAAGGCCACGGTGCAGGGCGGAGCCGCGCCTGAGGTGTGCTTATCCTTCACCAGTGTGGCAGGCAACCATGCCATCGCCGTATTAACTGCGAATACACTGCCCTTGCCTGAAATGGACGCATCCGGCCCGAACGAGGACCTGGCGAGCTTCAGCTACCAGTGCAACACGCCAGGTACGAAGACGATCACGCTGCTTGCGGCCCCTAATCAGTCTCCCAATGGTGCCCAGTACACAGCCCCGGACGCCAGCAATATCTTCGTGAAGACCAAAGTGGGCGACAACGCAGACCAGATCACCATCTACTGCGTCCCGCCGGTGGGGATGGCGCTGACGGCCCCCGAGACGGTGGAGGTGGGCACCACGTTCACCGTCACCATCAGCGGTAATTCCGTACCACCGAAGGGTAGCCCCGGCTTCGGGGGCTTCCTCGCCGAAGTGGAGGTGAGCGCCGGACTGAAGTACAACGGGATCGATGATTGCCCAAGTGAGCTCAAGGCCACCGTACAGGGCGGAGGCCCGCTGTTGTCGTGCGTCTCGGGCATCACGGGGGAAGGCACCCATGTCATCCTCGTAATAAGTCACGGTGAGTACCCACTGCTCTTTGCCGAAATGGACGCGTCGGGCCCGAACGAGGACTTGGCGAACTTCAGCTACCGGTGCAACACGCCAGGTACGCAGACGATCACCCTGCTTACGCGCGCTCAGTCCAATGGCAATGGCTCCTTTTACTTCACCCCGGACGGCGACGCGATCAACGCGAAGGCCAAGGTGGGCGACAATGCCGACCAGATCACCATCGACTGCGGGGACGTGGGAGGCATCGCGGAGCTGCCGGAGGTAGCGGGTACGCCGCTGGAGGCGGCCGGCTCCTCGGGCAGCAACACGGGGCTGATCGCTGGCATCGTAGCCGCCATCGCGGCGGGCAGCGCCACGCTGACCGGCGGGGCCTGGTACGCGCGGAGGCGCTGGGCGTAGCGTAGGGGCGGGCGGCTGCCCGCCCAGGGCGACCGGATGGTCGCCCCTACAAGCGCGGCCTGGTACACAAGGCGGCGCCTAGCTAGTCGCTAGTTGCTGGTCGCTGGTTGCTAGAAAGAGGAGCGTCCCGACTTGGGGCGCTCCTCTCCGTGACCGAGGCCGCCGCGCTCGCTCTAACCGTGTTACAATCCGGCCAGCCGACGCGCGCCTTGGAGTGGAGGCGAGCCCGGCAAGGAGGTCAGCTGTGGA
>JACZTE010000155.1 GCA_022573935.1 Chloroflexota bacterium | reverse complement strand
CCGGAGTTGGTGTAGCCGACCAGCGCAACCACCGACATGCCTGCACGTGCCGGCCGGCGGCGATAGAGCGCCCGTTGGCGTCGCACGCCTTCGATCTCGCGCTTGAGGCGCCCGATCTTGTTACGCACCAGGCGGCGGTCGGTCTCGAGCTGCGTCTCGCCGGGGCCGCGCACGCCGATCGTGCCCTGGGCGCCGCTACCACCCAGCCGTTCGAGGTGGCTCCATTGGCCGGCCAGCCGCGGCAACAGATACTCCGACTGGGCGAGCTCTACCTGGAGCTGCCCTTCGCGCGTCCGGGCGCGCAGCGCGAAGATATCGAGGATGAGGGCGGTGCGATCCAGCACCTTGACTTCAAGCGCGCGCTCTAGGTTGCGCTGCTGCGAGGGCGAAAGCTCGTCGTCGAAGACGACCAGCGTGTAGCCGGTGGAGTCGCGCTGCGCAACGATCTCGGCGAGCTTTCCTCGGCCGATGTACGATGCGGAGTCAGGCGAAGCCCGCCTCTGCACCGTCTGGCCTACGACGACGCCTCGGGCGGTGCGAACGAGGTCGCCTAGCTCCGCTAAGGAGCTCTCCGGGTCCCAACCCTCGCCTGGGCCGGCCGTAGCACCGTTCTTCCGCGTCGCCACGGCGACGAGAAAGGCACGTTCTCGCACCGGTGCCGTCGAATGGAGCCGCCGAGCTATGGGTCGATCACCTCCCGCTTACATAGAATAGCACGGCGAGCAGATCCGAAGCGCTGGACAGCACCGAACAGCTGGGATACCGTGGCAGAGAGAACAAACAGCCTCTTGACAAAGAGGAAGGAATGGCCGATAATGTTGTCGTTGACGACAACATGGTAAAATACGAAGCTGACCCAACGAAGCCAGGTGACGAAGAGTACACCGTCGCCGAGGCGGCCACCTACCTCGGCCGCTCCATTGAGCAGGTGCGGCGCTACCTGCGGGACGGCGCTCTGGTGGGATACCGTACCGGCCAGCAGTGGTTCGTGCCGGCCATAGCAGTAGCAACGTTCAAGGCGGATAGAGTGGAGACCCCAACGATGAAAGAGAGAAAGGCAGTACTGAAGAAGCTACAGGCGCTCAGGGCTGAGCTGCTCCAGAAGTACGGCTACCTGGAGGTAGCCGGCTGGGTAGAAGAGGCACGGGAGGGCCTTCGCTGACCTGTGACCGTCTGCATCGACGCGAGCGTGATCATTCGCTGGCTCGTGCCGCAACAGTCCGACGCATCCGTGTATGAGCTGGTGGACGGCTGGATCGAGGAAGGTGAAGACCTCATCGGGCCGACCCTCCTCTTCTCCGAAGTAATCTCGGTCCTCCGGCGCCAGGCCCACAAGGGCACGCTGGATCCCGAAGACGTCGACCGTATCGTCTCGCTGTTCCTTCGGCTCGGCATCAAGCCTATCGATAACACCACGCTCCATCGACGCGCGTTCGAGATGGCGACCGAGTTCGGCCACTCCCGCTCCTACGATGCGAACTACCTGGCCGCCGCTGAGCAGCAGCGCTGCGAGTTCTGGACGGCCGACGGCCCGCTGTACAACTCGGTGCGACGGAAGCTGCGCTGGGTCAAGCACGTGAGCCGTAGCAAGTGAACGTCCTGCTCATCGGCTCTGGGGCGCGGGAGCACGCTCTCGCCTGGAAGCTGCGCCAGTCGTCGCGGCTGGACGACTTGTTCGTCGCGCCCGGCAACCCCGGCACGGCGGAGCTGGGCACGAACCTCGCGCTGCCTAACAGCGACTCCGACGTCATCGTCGACGCCTGCCGCTCGCACCGGATCGACCTCGTCGTCGTCGGCAACGAGGACCCGCTCGCCGCCGGGCTGGTCGACCGGCTGGCGGTCGAGGGGATCGCCGCCTTCGGGCCAACGCAGGCGGCGGCGCAGATCGAGTCGTCCAAGGTGTTCGCCAAGGAGCTGATGGCGCGCGACGGTATCCCGTCGGCGCCGTTCGCCACCTTCGACGATGCCGACGCCGCCCGCGCCTACGTCGAGGCGCAGAGCGAGCCGTTGGTGGTGAAGGCGGACGGTCTGGCCAGGGGTAAGGGCGTCATCGTCGCCGACTCCACGGCTGCTGCGCTGGAGGCGCTCGACGCCATCATGGTGCGTCGCGAGTTCGGCGCGGCGGGCGATCGCGTGATCATCGAGCCGCGCCTCTCCGGTCGCGAGGTGAGCGCCCACGCCTTCACCGACGGCAAGACCGTGGCCCATATGCCCTTCTCCTGCGACCACAAGCCCGTCTTCGACGACGACCGCGGCCCTAACACCGGCGGCATGGGCGTCTACAGCCCGCCCGACTGGCTGGATGAGGAGACGGCCAAGGCTATCCGAAGCGACGTCACCGAGGCTGCAGTCGCAGCGATGATGGCCGCAGAGCGCCCCTATCGCGGCGTGATCTACCCGGGCCTGATGCTGACGAGCGCGGGGCCGATGGTGCTGGAGTTCAACTGTCGTTTCGGCGACCCCGAGGCGCAGGTGCTGCTCCATCTTCTAGAAACGGACTTGCTGGAGGTGCTGTGGGCCGTCGCGAACAACAGCCTGCACGAGGTCGAACTACGCTGGTCGCAGGATGCATGCGTTGGCGTCGTGCTCGCTTCGGGCGGCTACCCCGGCGGCTACGAGACCGGCTTCGCCATCGAGGGGCTCGCGGAGCTCGATGCCGGTGTGGTCGCCTTCCATGCCGGGACGAGCCGCCGCGACGACGGCACGCTGGTCACGGCAGGCGGCCGTGTGCTCACCATCGTCGCCGCCGGCCGGACGCTCGCGCAGGCGCGCGAGAAGGCGTATCGAAACGTCGAGCGCGTTCGCTTCCAGGGGATGCACTACCGGCGGGACATCGGGGTAACGCAGCCCGCGAGCGTGTAAGGCCAGGGTTTGGTAGACTAGCGACTCCAGGACTATGCAACACATTACTATGACTACTACCGCCCTATGACTAACCCGCTCGTCGCCGTGCTCATGGGCTCCAAGTCGGACGCGCCTCTCATGCAGGAGTGCCTCGACCTGCTCACAAAGCTCGGCATTCCGCACGAGTCGCACGTGATGTCCGCCCACCGCACGCCCGACAAGGTGCGCGAGTTCGCGTCGACGGCACGCGAGCGAGGCTTCGAAGTGATCATCGCCGCGGCGGGCGGCGCCGCCCACCTGCCCGGCGCGGTGAAGGCGCACACCTTGCTGCCGGTGATCGGCGTGCCGGTGCCGTCGAGCGAGCTGAAGGGCATCGACGCGCTGTACGGCATCGTCCAGATGCCGCCGGGCGTGCCGGTAGCGGCAGTCGCGATCGGCTCCTGGGGGGCGCGCAACTCCGCGCTGCTCGCGGCCGAGATCCTCGCGCTGGGGCATGATGACGTGCGCAGCGCGTACGAGGACTATCGCCGAGAGCTCGCGTCGGGGTAAACTAGGGCTGGGTGGTACGCCGAAGCCTATCGTCGGCCATTCCGTCGCCACGACACCTATGTTTCGCACCAACACCGAAGCCACCGCCGTCGAAATGTTCCCAGGCGTGGTACGCCGCACGCTCAACAGCGGCGACCTGACCACGCTGATCGAAGTGACGCTGACGGATGGCGCCGTCGTCCCCGGCCACACCCACCCGCACGAGCAGGTGGGCTACGTCGCGAAGGGCCGCGTGCGTTTCGAGATCGACGGCGAGGTGCGCGAACTGCGCGCCGGCGACAGCTACCTGGTGCCCGGCGGCGTCTCGCACGAGGTGACGGCGCTGGAGGCGTCGGTGTGTATCGATTGCTTCTCGCCGGTGCGGGAGGAGTTCCTGTGATCCCGCGCTACTCGCGTCCCGAGATGGCCCAGGTCTGGTCGGAAGAGCACAAGTACGACACGTGGCTGCAGGTGGAGATCGCCGTCTGCGAGGCGTGGGGCGAGCAAGGCATCGTCCCGCCGGAGGCCGTCGAGAAGATCCGCGACGCTCGCTACAACCACGAGGACATCGCGCGATACGAGAAGGAGGAGCACCACGACTTCAACTCGTTCCTCCGCTCCGTCGCCGATAGCCTCGGCGAGGAGTCCCGCTTCGTCCA
>JACZTE010000154.1 GCA_022573935.1 Chloroflexota bacterium | reverse complement strand
TCCATTCGAACTCGTGGCGGTCGCTGCCGGGGGTGGGCTCCAACGCCAGCTTGTCCATCTGGAGCGGCACCGGTACCGGGTAGTCGCCGGTGAAGCAGGCGAGACAGAACTGCTCCTTCGCCAAGCCGACCGCCTTGATCAGCCCTTCGATGCTGAGGAAGCCTAGGCTATCGGCGTCGATGTGCTCCTTGATCTCCGGCACGGTCATTCGTCCGCCGATGAGCTCCCATCGCGTTCCCATGTCGATGCCGAAGAAGCAGGGGTGGGTGATGGGCGGCGCCGTGATGCGCATGTGCACCTCGCGTGCGCCGGCCTTGCGCAGCATCGCTATCACGCGAGGCGTCGTCGTGCCGCGCACGATGCTGTCGTCCACAAGCACCACGCGCCGTCCTGCCAGTAGCTCCGGCAGGGGGTTGAACTTGAGCTGGACGCCCACCTCGCGCAGGCGCTGGTCGGGCTGGATGAAGGTGCGGCCCACGTAGCGGTTCTTGACGAGCCCCTCGATGAAGGGGATGCCAGACTCCTGCGAGAAGCCGACCGCCGCGGCGGTGGCCGAGTCCGGCACGCCGATCACGACATCCGCCTCTGCCGGGTACTCCTTGGCGACCTGCGCCCCCAGCGCCATGCGCACGGGGTAGATCAGCTTGCCGTCCATGACGCTGTCCGGGCGGGCGAAGTAGATGTACTCGAAGATGCAGGAGGCGTCCTTTCGTTCGGCTGCTTGGAAGCTCTCGACGCCCTCGTCGGTGATGCGTATCACCTCTCCGGGCTCGATCTCGCGGATGAAGGTCGCGCCGAGGTGGTCGAAGGCGCAGGTCTCCGATGCGACGACCCAGCCGCCGTTGAGGCGCCCCAGCGACAACGGGCGGTTGCCCATCGGGTCGCGGGCCGCCATCAGCTCCTGCGGTGTGAGCACAACGACCGAGTACGCGCCCGAAAGCCGTCGCATCAGGTGCGCCCAGCGCTCCTCCCACGAGGCTCCAGGCGCATGCGCCAGCAGCTGCGCCATGACCTCCGAGTCTGTACCGGTGGAGAAGGGGATGCCCTGCTCCTTGAGATCAGCTCGCAGGACTGCGGCGTTGACGATGTTGCCGTTGTGGCCGAGCGCCATCGATCCGCCGGGGCCATCGATGAGGATCGGCTGGGCGTTCGCTGCGTCGCTGGAGCCGGTGGTGGAGTAGCGGGTGTGGCCGATGGCCATGTGGCCGGGCAGGTAGCTCAGGTCCTCTTCGGTGAAGACCTGGGAGACGAGGCCCATGCCGGTGCGGGCGTAGAGACGGCGGCCGTTAGCTGAAACGATGCCTGCGCTCTCCTGCCCGCGGTGCTGAAGAGCGTAGAGGCCGTAGAAGGTAATCCTAGCAACATCCTCTTCGCGGGCGAATACCCCGAAGACGCCGCAGGACTCATGTAGGGTCGGGCTCACACGTACCTCCTGCTCCGCGCAGGTCGTGAAGTCCGGCATCGCTATGGCCAGCCGGAGTGATCGTGTTGAGACTCAATCCAGCTTCAGCATACTCAGTCTAACAGGACTACTCTAGCGGCGCAATCATTCCCATGCGGCTGCAGATGAGCTTGGGGAGCCGGGCAACGCAATCGAAAGGAAAGCTGCTGGCGCTGGCAGCGCCGGACGGCCCTGCCTTAGATGTTCAGTCAAGGTCGGGGCCGAGCGGCCCACAGATACGCGCCGCCGCTCAGAACCAGCGCCAGCAGCCCGGCGAGGCCCGCTGCGATGTAGGGGGCCTCGCTGCCGGGGTGGGCGGGGCCGGTGCCGGCAACAGGTGCGAGGACGGGGCCGGTTCTCGCATCAGGTACGCACTGGGGCGAGACGTCGCTCGGCGGCGAGAGCTGGTCCGGGGGTGACAGCGGCAGATCATCGTCAGTACAGTAGGAGGCGGGTTCCGGGCGCCTAACAACGATCTCGATACCTGTGACCGGCTGGCCGTTAGCGACGATGACGCGCAGCGCTGGAAGCCCGCCGATTTGATTAGAGGGGCCCACGACACAAACGATCTCAGGTAGTGGTGTGACGACTTCGGCCGCCCCAAGTGAAACGATCAGATAGTCGCCGTCAGCGAGATTAGAGACGGTGAAGTTGCCCTCCACGTCGGGATCAATGCCATGATCCAAGAGAACACGGAAGTCCATCGGTTGGGGCGTGTCCGCGGGAATCACGAAGAAGGCAAAGACGAACGCGGCCCCGGTCTCTAACTCAATCTGGGTTACAGGCGGCCCCAGCACCACGATCTGGCCGGAGATGCTACCCGTGCCGGTGGCGGGAAGCCCGGCCGGCGGCGAAAGCTGATTGGGCGGCGGCAATGCCTGACACTCGTCGATATTCGGCTGGGCCGTAGCTTCCTGGGCGTGGGCGACTGAAAGGAGCGCGGCCGTACCGAACAGTGCCGCTGCGATGATGACGATCGTTAGGCGTGTCATAGCAACCCCCTGTAGCTCAGTGCTGCCCAGTAGCGTTGCAGTTGCTCCGAGAAGCCCAGCGGTACGCGCCGCCGCCCACCGCTACCAGCGCCAGCCCGGCCCCAGCGACGACCAACAGCCAAGCGTTGACGGCTGAGCCGCCCGCCGGGCCTCTGCCGAGGGGCGGCGGTGAAACCCCTTCCCCTACGCCGCCACAGGGTAGCGTCACGATAACTAGGTCAACCAGCGGCGTGGATTCTCCAGCTTCGTTGAATGCGACAACCCATGTCGCCACTAAGTCACATTCGCCCACCGGCGTAGCCGGCGCTAGTGAAGCTAGAGGTACTGAGGTCGTGTCGGCAGGAAGAGTGGCGACCACTTCGGGCGGCGCATCACCGACGGACATGTAGATCCGGAAGCCATCCTCGTCATCAGAGTTGTCATCCCAGATCAGCTCGCTCGCTTCGACGCCTAAGTTGGTAGGCGCGGCGGGGGGCTGAAGAGTGGTAGCAGGCGGGCTTATCTGGGCTGTAGCGAGGCGAGGAAGCGCCAACCAGATCAGGAAGCTGGTGAGCACAGCACCTGCTACCACCAGGGCTGGTCGGCTTAGAGGATGCCTGTTAATCATCGTCGTTCCCAGTCCACTATGCTAGCATACCGCGCCTCACCGTCCGCTCGCCGCGCCCGTGGGCCGGTGTTCGTGGCCGATGTCGCTGGTGCAGCGGGGCAGCGAGTGCTCGACCTCGCCGCCGTGGAGCCGCGTAAGCTCGGGCTGGATCGTGACGTGGTGGATCTCGAACTGGGCGTGCAGCATGTCGCACAGCTCCGCCAGCACCTCGTCGGAGTCGCGCTCGCCGGCCAGCTCGCAGTGGCAGCTCAGCGCGACCAGGCCGGAGGTGACCGTCCAGATGTGCAGGTCGTGCAGGCCGGTGACGCCCGGCGTCGCCTTGAGTGCCCGCTCCACCGCCTGCGGGTCGATGTGGGGGGGCACCGCCTCCAGCAGCACCGACAGCGACTCGCGCAGCAGGCGGACAGCGCCGGCGACGATGAGGAGGCCGATGATCACCCCCGCCAGCGGGTCGGCCAGGAACCAGCCTGTGGTGAGCATGACGATGCCGGCGGCGATGGCGCCGACCGAGCCCAAGAGATCGCCGAGGACGTGGTAGAAGGCGCCGCGCACGTTCAGGCTGCGGGCCTGCTGAGGATAGAGGATGAAGGCGCTGACGCCGTTGACCAGCAGGCCGACGACGGCGATCGCCAGCATCGGCGCGCTGTCTACTTCGGGCGGGTCGGCGAAGCGCTGTGCCGCCTGCCAGAAGACGAAGGCCGCCACGAGCAGCAGGAGGATGCCGTTGGCGGCCGCCGCCAGCACTTCGGCTCGCTGGTAGCCGAAGGTGCGCTGTGCGCTGGCCGGCCGGTCCGCCATCCAGAAGGCCAGCAGCGCGAGCGAGAGGGCGAGCACGTCCGAAAGCATGTGGCCGGCATCGGCCAGGAGGGCGATGCTGTTCGTGAGGACGCCGCCCACCAGCTCGGCGACGAAGACGACCGCTGTCATCGCCAGGGCGATGGCGAGGGTACGGCGACCGGCAGCGCGAACGTCTCGTATATCGGGCATCACGTCATCTCAATCTGCCAGCGTGCTGGTTGGGCGAACTCTCCTGTAC
>JACZTE010000153.1 GCA_022573935.1 Chloroflexota bacterium | reverse complement strand
GCCGGCGTCGGTGACGAAGAGCGTGCGCCGGTCGCCGCCGCCGAAGCAGCAGTTCGACACAATCGAGTTCTCGCCGCAGGGCAGACGCTCGACGCAGCGGCCGTCGGCGTCGAACACCTGCACCTCCGCGGCCGCCGTCGCCGCGACGTAGAGGCGTCCTTCCTCATCGAAGCAGCACCCGTCCGGCATGCCGGGCTCTATTCGACAGAACTCCCGCGCCTCGCCCAGGCCGCCGTCCCGCAGCGGGTAGACGAGCACGCGCTGGGCGTAGGTCTCCGTGACGTAGAGCTGCGACGGGTCCGGCCCGAAGGCGATGCCGTTGGTGAAGGACGGCCCCTCGACGAGCAGCTCCGGCGTTCCGTCCGGCGGCAGGGCGTACACGCGGCCCGGCTGCACCTCGCTGGGCGCGGCCCAGCCGCGCGGGTCGGTGAAGTAGAGGCGGCCATCGGGGCCGAAGCAGCAGTCGTTCGGCGCGTCCAGCCCCTCCGCCACGTGGCGCACGGTATCCCCGGTGATCAGCTGGATGCCGGGCGACGCCGGCTTGGTTGGTCGCTCTCCCAGCCCTTCGATTCCGCCGTTCTGGGCGATGTAGAGGGCGCCGTCCGCGCCCTCCGCCATGCCGTTGGGGCCACCGCCCGTCTCGGCGACGACGCGAGGGTCGCCGTCTCCGATCTCGTAGATCTTGCCGTGGCTGACTGAAACGACCAGCAGCCGGCCGTCGCTGGTCCAGACCGGCCCTTCGACGAAGCCCAGTTCGCTTGCGACGACTCGTGATGAGACCATCGGTCCTCCTTACTGGTAGACGGGCTGCCCGGAAGGCCCGCCGTCCCGGACTGCGCGCAGATCCTGCGCCGCTCTGCCGGCCATGGAGCCGAGGTCGGACGAGATGGTGATCATCTGGTAGCCGGCCTCGGTGTGCTTTGCCGCCAGCTCGGCGCTGGCGTGGATGCCCGCGATAACATTGTGCTTCCGGCACGCCTCTGCGATCTGGAGGCGCGCCTGCTGGAACGTCTCGTCGTCGTGGTCCATCGCCGGTGGCAGCCCGAGCGTCAGGCTCAGGTCGGCCGGCCCGACATAGACCGCGTCGATGCCGGGCACGGTCAGGATCTCATCCAAGCGCCCCACCGCCGTCTTCGTCTCGATCATGGGGATGCAGGCGATCTCCTCGTTCGCGTGGCTCGCGTAGTCGGCGCCCGCGTAGTAGGCGGCGCGGACGGGCCCGAAGCTGCGATAGCCGTCAGGCGCGTAGCGACAGGCCCCCACCGCGGCCTGCGCCTCCTCGCGGCTGTTCACCATGGGGATCACCACGCCGTACGCGCCGGCGTCCAGCATCTTGCCGATGATGCCGGGCTCGTTCCAGGGGACGCGGACGAAGGGGATCGTCTCGGTGGTCGAGATCGCCTGGAGCATGGTGACGGCTACCGCGTAGTCGATGACGCCGTGCTGCATGTCGATGCAGAGCCAGTCGAAGCCCTGGTGGGCCATCACCTCTGCCGAGAAGGCGCTGGGGATGGAGAGCCAGGCGCCGTAGGTTACCTTGCCGTCGCGCCAGGCCCGTTTCACACTGTTCTCACGCATGTGGATCTCCTGTCGTGCCTTGCTTAGGATGCTTCCGTGAGATCGAACGGTACGCCGAACTCTTCGGCGGCGACGCGGTACCCTTCGAGGATGGCGGGATGGAGGGGGACCGCGCCCGCCTCTCGCCTCTCGTCGGCGAGGGTGTGCTCCAGCTCTCCCGCGATGTGGATCTCGTCGATACCCTCTTCCTTCGATGCGCGCTTCACTGCTGCAATCATCCCTTCCATTCGCTCTAGGTACTGTGGTATCGGCTGGAAGGCTTCGATGCGCAACGCGCCGAAGCAGTGGGCGGCAGTGCCCGTCTCGATCTCCGCGCTGGTACCGAAGCCCGAGAGGGCGCCGCAGAGGATATCGACCATGAGGGCGAGGCCGAACCCCTTGTAGGCGCCGGTGTCCGTCGCGCCTCCCAGCGGGAGCAACGCGGCCCCCGAGTGCAGCATCGCCGGGTCGGTCAGCGGCCGGCCCGCGCCGTCCACGGCCCAGCCTTCGGGGATAGGCCGGCCGCGCCGGGCGGCGATCTCCAGCTTGCCCGCCGCGACGACGGTCGTCGCCATATCCAGCACGTAAGGGAAGCTCCGCGGAGTGGGAGCGGCGAGGCTGAGGACGTTGGTGCCGACCGCCTGCCCCCGGCTGCCCGGCGGCGCCATGAGCCGTCCGCCTGTCGTCATGGAGATGCCGATCATGTCGTGCTCCAGCGCCATCATGCCATAGAAGGCGCCCGCGCCATAGTGGGTGCTGTTGCCGACGGAGACGATGCCTACGCCCGTCTCTCGCGCCTTCTCGATGGCGAGGCCCATGGCGTGATGGCCGACGACGAAGCCGAGGCCGCCGTCGCCGTCGATCGTCGCCGCCGCGGCGCTCTCTCTGGTCACGCTGATGTTCGGCCGGGGCTTGGTGCGGCCGCTCTGGAGCGCTCGCACGTAGAAGTCGACCAGGTGGGCCATGCCGTGGGATTCGACGCCGCGTAGGTCGGCTTGCAGGAGGATGTGGGAGGTGAGGCGGGCGTCCTCCTGCGGCACACCGACCGCTTGGAGCAGCCCCTCGGCGAAGGCTAGCAGCCTATCGATTGGCACCGAGCGATCTTTTGGGTCCGGGGGCATCGTTCGGGCGCTGCTCCTACTCAGGGCCGCGCGCCCCGCCGGACGCTAGCCGTCGGCGATGGCCTGGAGCTCATCGCGTTGGAGAATCGCCACCTGTAGCCGGCTGAGTTCGATGAGGCCGTCGTTTTGGAACTCGTTGAGGATGCGGGTGGCCGTCTCGCGGTAGGTTCCCACCATGTCGGCCAGATCCTGGTGCGAAACGCCCTCGATCTTGCCGTCGGCCTCCTTGGCGAGCTGGAGCAGCGCGTCGGCGAGGCGAGCGGGGACGCTCTTGAACGCGACGTTCTCCATGCGGGCCTCCACCTCGCGCAGCCGGCCGGCGATCAGCTCCATGAAGCGCAGCGCCACGCGCGGCTTGCTCAGGAGCAGGTGCTCCACGTCGGAGCGGCTCATCACGCAGAGCGTGCAGTCGTCGGCGGCTTCGGCGAAGGTTTCGTGCATCCCCTGGCCGGTGAGCGACATCTCGCCGAAGACCGTGCTCGGCCCGATCGTCGCGATCACCAGCTTCTTCCCGTCCGGGTTGATCCGATAGAGGTTGACCCGGCCGCGCTTGAGGATGAAGAGCACCTCCCCCGTCTCGCCGGGGGTATAGAAGACCTTCCCTCGCCGGCAGGTGGTCATCGCCGTCTGCCGGTCGATCTCCTCCAGCTCCTGGGTGCTCAGGTCGCGGAAGATGTCCGTGTCGGAGAGGTAGCCGAGCTTAGCGGTGAGCGCGGGCCTGCTGCCCGACGCCGCCGGCCGGCTTGGAGATCCTCGGGAGAGTTTGGCTCTGAACCGCATGGCCATAGTCTAGCGCGACTTCTGGCGTTGCAACAGCGATTCGATCTCGCTCCGGAGGAAGCTCTGCTTGGGGTTGCCCAGCGAAACGACACGCCCGTCCAGTATGAACGTTGGCACGGCGAACACGTCGTCCCGTTGTCCCGCCGGCTCGCTTACGTCGATCACCCGCACCGACAGCTCGGGGTAGCGGTCGTCGACGTCCTCCGCTAGGCGAAGGGCGCGCTGGCAGCGCGAACAGTCCGCCTCGACGAATACCTCTAGCTCTGCCTGCTGATCCGTGCTCATTATGCTTACCATGACAGCATAGACTTCGCCTGTGGGTGATGGCGATCACTACTGGGCCAGATAGAGGGCCATGGTAGGATAATAAAGAGAAGAAGCCATGAGCACTATTGCACCTTCGTCCCCACCGCCGATACCAGAGAACGCTGCCGAGCCGCCTCCGCCCAGGCGACGCTGGCTCGATCGTGCCGGGGTTCGCACGATCGTTGGGCTGGCCGTGCTGGCGGCGATCATCGGCGGGCTGTTCGCCGTCGACCGCTGGGCGTACAGCACCGACCTGGGCCCGCTCGACACGCGGTCGCCGGAAGTCGGCGAGCTGGCGCCCGCCTTCGCCCTGCGCGACCCGGACGGAG
>JACZTE010000152.1 GCA_022573935.1 Chloroflexota bacterium | reverse complement strand
GGCCGCCGCGCTCGGCCGACTGGGCGACGCCATCATCCTGCGCACGGACCAGCACGGCACTGTGCGGCTATCCACGGACGGCGAGCGGCTCTGGGTCAGTGTGGAGCGGTGACGCTAGGCGACGAAGGGCTGTGGGTAGGGCGGAACGGAAAGAGCACTGCGCTGATTAGCGGACGCGCTTAAGGAACCCTCCGGGACAAAAGGATTCAAGCAGTCGGTCGCAGGATGTGTCGACGTCAAACTCGGGATGTTCACGCAGGAACGCCCTCACGGCCCGCTTCGGGTTGTCACGACGCCACGCCTCGTGACCCGGCAGTCTGCTCAAGGCTTCGGTTATGGTATCGAAGACAACGAGATAGCCGCCCACTGGTACGAACTGGTGATACGCGCGGAGCTCGGCGAGCACGTGCTCATAACCGTGACCAGAATCGAGCGCGACGAGAATTCGCGTTTCGCCGGCCAGTTCATGGCGAAGTTTCGCCAGCGTCTCAGGGGCCACGGAGTCGCCGATCACCAGCACAACGTCCTTGCCCAGCGGGTGTTCGCGTATCTTCCGGGCGACTAGCTCCCGTTCAATAGCGTCCACCGAGATCACTCGGCCGCCGCCGATGAGGTTCAGCATCGAGGTGTAGAAGATCGCCGTCCCGCCGCCGAAGGTGCCGGTCTCGATGATCACCTGCGGCTTCGTCCGCACAATCAGCTCCTGCATGACAAAAAGATCGTTCGGAAGCTGCATGATAGGAAATCCGAGCCACGTATTTTTGAACCACTCTTTGCTGGTCAGGACGGTGAGCGTCCAGCGCTCAGCCAAGGCTTGAATCGCCTTCTGATCCGGCTCGGCCGAGCGGGATCGCACGCTCTCTACGAAGCGCGTAGGTAAGTGCCGTAACTGAGTTGCTTGACGCTGCAACCAGGCTTCAATTCGCCCCTGTGGTCGAGGATGAAGGTCAGAGGGCCGGGCGGAAGTGATGCGCTTGTCCGGCCGAGGGCGGACAGGCCTCACAGTCGTCGTACTGGTTTGCGCTCTGCGTTTGCGAGTGGATTTTTCGTGGACAACATGACCACACTCCTCCGACGAGAGACCGTCTCTCTCGATCTAACAGCGGGGTAGCCTTGGAATTGCAGGCTGAAGACGGCCAACAGCGAAGGCGTCTCTTACTCTAGCAGGCGCCACTAGCCTCGCCTGACCAGATATTACATAGGGAATGTCCTGCTGTCAACCGCCAGCCGCGCCTCTCGTTCCCCTCGCCTCCGTGCTATACTCCTCTCCGTTATGGCCCGCATCGATGGACGCAAAGCAGACGAGCTGCGCCCCGTGCGCATCACTACCGGCTTCCTCCCCTGGGCGGAAGGCTCCGCGATGATCGAGCTGGGCGAAACGCAGGTGCTCTGCGCCGTCAGCGTCGAGAACCGGCTGCCCCAGTTCCTGCGCGGCACCGGCTCCGGCTGGGTGACGGCGGAGTACGCCATGCTCCCCCGCTCCACCAAGCAGCGCACCCCGCGCGAGTCGGCCGCGGGCCGGCCCACGGGCCGCACCCAGGAGATCCAGCGCCTGATCGGCCGCGCGCTGCGCGCAGTGACGAACCTGGAGCTGCTGGGCGAACGCACCTTCACGATCGATTGCGATGTGCTGAAGGCCGACGGCGGCACGCGCACGGCGGCGATCACCGGCGCCTACGTCGCGATGCACCAGGCCTGCCAGCTGCTGATCGAGCGCGGGGCGCTCTCCTCGCTGCCCTTCTCGACTGCGGTGGCGGCGACCAGCATCGGCACCGTCGAGGGCGTGCCGCTGCTGGACCTCTGCTACGAAGAGGACGCTCGGGCGGAGGTCGACTTCAACGTGGTGATGACGGGCGACGGCCGCTTCGTCGAAGTGCAGGGCACGGCGGAGCGCCAGCCTTTCCCGCGCCAGGAGATGGATGAGCTCATCTCGATGGCCGAGGTGGGCATTGGCACGCTGTTAGAGCTGCAGCAGACGGCGCTCAAGGCTACCACTAGCGCCTAACGCGCCGCATCGCCCTGGCCGCACGTCAAAGGGTGACAGGGCCGCGCTCCGGCCGGACCCCGACACGTCGGGGTTCCTACGACGGTGAAGCAGCGCACACCAAAGACCCTTCGCGTTCGCTCAGGGTGACGAGGGCGTGCCGGGGGTATCCGCCACCCCAGCCTGAAGGCTGGGGCATGGGAACCAGGTGCAGAGGCCATGCTCTGGCCGGACAGACCTGAAGGTCTGTCCCTACGAGGCTCTTGGCATGCTGAGCTTGTCGAAGCATCTCGATCGCACGTCCAGGCCCCACGCTTCCGGACAGACCTGAAGGTCTGTCCCTACGAGAATAAAGCAGAGCACACAGAGACCCTTCGCGTTCGCTCAGGGTGACGAGTGTGCTCAGGCGTACTCGCCCAGGAAGGTACCGCCCAACACGTGGACGTGGCCGTGGGACTGGCTCTGCATCGCGTCAAAGCCGACGTTCGAGAGCAGCCGATACCCGTTCGGGCAGTGCTCCGAGCCGAGCTCCACTGCCACCTCGCCCACGCGGCCCAGCCGCCGCCACAGCTCCTCCTGGCCGATGTGCTCCTTTGGCACCACCAGCAGCATGACGGGCACCCAGCGCAGCTGGTTCCGGAACGCGAGCACTTCGTCGTCTTCGTAGAGGATCTCGGCCGGCTCCTCGCGGGCGACGATTCGGCAGAAGGTACAGGATTGCATCGTTGGAGTTGTCGCCTATTCTAGGAGCGGCACCAGCAAGGTCAATCCGCCGGGCTCGCTGACGAGTCCTGGGCATACGACAGCCAGCCGCCATGAAGGCGGCTGGCTGTACGTTTACTTACTATCCGAACTATACCTGCGTTAGGTCGCTCTCCTACGCGTCACGGCGGCGGACGACGGCCATGCCGGTCGCGCCGAGCGCGAGGGCGCCAACGCCCGCGGCGAGCAGCGTCAAGAGCAACGTCTCGTTGCTAGAGCCAGTGCCCGGGCCACTACCGGTTGTAGGCGCAACTATAGGATCCGGAACCGCATCTGTCTGCTCTGCACTGAACGCCGTCAAGTCACAGAGGACGGCCCCACCCTCAATCGTCGAGACAGACAGTGTGCCAGCCACCGTCGGTGGGTCTGCGCTGAAATCAAACGTCCCGACGATATCGGCGTTAATCGCGGCCAGGGGATCCGGCAACGGCCCCGAGTTCGAGAAGGAACCATCGGTGGGATCGATTGCGATGCCTGGATCGAAGACGAGATCCAAGTCAGGTGCGGCGGTCTCGCCAAGGAGGAAGTTTACCACCCCGATCGAAACGATCTCCGAACCATCCGGGCTTAGGGTTAAGGTAACGTCACCTGGCCCGCAGCCACCACCTTCGGTGAAGGTGCCTACGAATATCATCACTCCCGGCACGGCGGTCGGCTCGGCGGTCGGCTCCTCCGTCGGCTCGGCGGTCGGCTCATCGCACACCTTCGCAGGCGGAGACACGCCGTTCGGATCAGACAGGGGATCGGGCGGACATACGTCTGCGTGGATGGTTGTGGCTGACATGTTCACAGCCAGACCGATCAGGACAAAGGCGACCACGCCCAGCACCCACCAGCCTCTTACGTTGATCATGGTTCCCTCCTCTTACTGCTATCGCCCGCGAAGGCGACGGATATCCGTTCCACTGGGTTCAATTGATACGCGAATCTATCACTAGTGTCAACCCCTCGTGCACGGTCGCCGTACATAAGCCCTACGCGTCGCGGCGGCGCACGAAGGTCAAACCGGTAGCGCCGAGTGAAAGCGCGCCCAGCCCAGCGCCAAGCAGCGTCCAGAGCAACGCACCATGATCGGAGCCCGAGGCCGGGCCGATACCGAGATCTGGGCTACCAAGGGCAGCGTCGGCATCGGGGCATATATCTTCGGAGGCCTGGGCACCTTGCGCTACTGGGACGAACAGGCGGTTCGCCGGGGAAACGCCGTTGGGCGGAGAGACGCCATTGGGCGGAGAGACGCCATTCGGCGGGCTACCGTGGTGTGGCGGGATGATGCCGTTCGGCGGGCTGACAGCGTCGCCGCCGCCCGGCGCCGGCCCTATGATGCCACCCGTGTTTGGCCCGGCGACCGTCGGCTTCGGGCATTC
>JACZTE010000151.1 GCA_022573935.1 Chloroflexota bacterium | reverse complement strand
ATGGACGTCCGCCCAATGGAGCGCGACGAGACGCTCTCATCGCTTATCCCAGCGTTGCGGCACCGGATGCTGCGCGTGCTGCTGATAGCTGCGCCCGGCATCACGGCCGCGGTCGCCATCCTCACGTCGACGGAGCCGAACCTGGCGCTGGTCATCGTCCTCAACCTGGCGGCCGGCATCATCATCTCCAGCACCATCTTCATCGCCGTCAGCATCATCTCTCGCCGGGCGGCGGACGCGCGGGTGGATCTGGCGCACGCCGCCGACGAAGGGGTGTGGCGCGCCCGCGCCCAACGCTTCTCCATCCACAACGATGAGACCGGCCTCTACGCCGACTGGTACTTTCGCCTGCGCCTGCAGGAGGAGGTCGAGCGCTCGCGTCGCTACGACCTGCGCTTCGCCGTGTTGCTGGTGAAACCGTTGGGACTGGGCACGCAGCCGCAGATGGCGAGCACCTGGTTCGGCGATAACATCCGTCGCCATCTCCGTAAGTCCGATCTGCCGGCGCTCTTGCAGGACGGCAGCCTGGGCGTGATCATGTCCAACTCAGCGCGGCGCGCAGCTCGGACCGTGCGCCGCCGGATCGCCGGGGAGCTGGAGCAACGGGACCCCCGCGTCGGCCTCGCCTGCTTTCCCGACGACGGCCTGGACCCCGATGCGCTCCTGAAGGCAGCCGCCCAAGCCGCCGCCGCAACGGCTAAGCGCCGCGCAGCGTAAACGCCCAGCCTCCGACCGCACATCACCGGTTGACACTGACCAGTAAGTACAGGCTACCTTTCTAGGGTAGGGCGCCATCCTGGAGGATACGTGTGCTCCGGTCGGGAAGGCCCCTCCATCAGACGGTTCGTGATCTTCAGAAATTGCGATGATACCCTGATACACCCTAACCCTTAGGGTGTAGCGAATGTACAATCGCCAGAAATTAGTATTGACACAATAAAAGTATTAGTACATACTAACTCTGTCGTGAGGGAACGCCCCGCTTCGAGCGTAGGGGGCCGTGCCGAGAAAGGGAGCATCGATGTCGTACCAAACATTCCAGCGCCTACTTCCAGCGCCCGTGTGGATTGCAGCTCTTTTCGTCACGCTGCTAGCTCTGCTCCTGGTGGCGTGCGGCGGCAGCAGCGCGGGAAAGCTGACCATCTATTCAGGACGGGAGGAGAGCCTGATCGGGCCCGTCATCGAACAGTTCAGCGAGACGACAGGCATCGACGTGGCCGTGAAGTACGGTAAGAATTCCGAGCTCATCGCCACCATCCGGGAGGAGGGCGGTAACAGCCCGGCGGATATCTTCTTCGCCTCCGACCCCGGCGCACTCGGGGCCCTCTCCGACCGGTTCGCCACTCTGCCGGACGACATCCTCGGCCTAGTGAGCGAATCCTTCCGCTCTCGCGACGGGACATGGGTCGGCATCTCCGGGCGCGCGCGGGTCGTCGTCTACAACACGAACGAGCTGACCGAGGCGGACCTGCCTGACTCGATCTTCGACTTCACCGATCCCAAGTGGCAGGGGCGCATTGGCTGGGCGCCCACTAACGGCTCCTTCCAGGCGATGGTGACCGCGATGCGCCTCATCGAGGGGGAGGAGCGGACGCGCCAGTGGCTGGAGGGCATCAAGGCCAACGACCCCAAGGAGTACCCGAAAAACACGCCCATCGTCCAGGCGGCAGCGGATGGTGAGATCGACGTCGGGTTCGTCAACCACTACTACCTGTACCGCTTCCTGGCCGAGCAGGGTGAATCCTTCTCGGCCCGTAACCACTTCCTGACGGCTGGCGACGCGGGAGGCGTCGTCCTCGTGGCGGGAGCGAGCATCCTCGATACCTCCGACAGCGTAGAGGAGGCGGAGCGGTTCCTGGAGTTCATGCTCTCGCCCGTCGCCCAGCAGTACTTCGCCGGCCAGACCTTCGAGTACCCCCTGGTGGAGGGTACCCGGCCGCAGGTGGGCCTGATCCCCCTCTCCGAGATCGAGATCCCCGACATAGACCTCTCGCAGTTGGTGGACCTGGAGGGGACGCTGAAGCTGCTTAGGGAGACAGGCGTGCTTCCCTAGCTATGGCTGTTGAGCTGGGGGCCATCGGCGCGGTAGCGCCCGCTTCGTTTCGAGAACGGGCACTCAGTGCGCCCTGGCCGCCGCTCTTCGTGTTGGCGCCGGCCACGCTGGTTGGGGCGGCCATGCTGCTGCCCCTCGGCTACCTGATCTGGCGCACGCTGGGCGCAGGCCCGGAGGCGTGGGACCTGCTCGCACGCAGTCACGTCTTCGGTACGCTCTTCCGCACCACGGTGCTGGCGGCCACGGTGACGGGAGCGACCATCGCCATCGGCGTGCCGCTGGCATGGCTCACCATCCGCACCGATCTGCCGCTGCGGCGGCTGTGGTCCGTGCTCACGGTGCTTCCCCTGGTCATCCCCAGCTACGTGGGTGGCATGGTCGTCGTGGCAGCCTTGCGGCCCAAGGGGCTGCTCCAGGAGATCCTGTCCGGACCTTTCGGCGTCGATAGGCTACCGGAGATCTACGGCTTCCCGGGAGCGTTTTTGACCCTCGCCTTGCTGACCTATCCCTACGTACTCCTGAGCACGCGCGCGGCGCTCTGGAACGTGGACCCTGCTCTGGAGGAGGCGTCCCGCGGCCTGGGCCGAGGGGCGTGGACGACGTTTCGGAGGGTCACGCTGCCCCAACTGCGACCGGCCATCGCCGCCGGCGCCCTGCTCGTCGCGCTCTATACGTTGAGCGACTTTGGGGCGGTATCGCTCCTGCGTTTCGACTCCTTCACGCGCGTCATTTTCCTGCAATACGAGAGCGCCTTCAACCGCACGCTGGCAGCGGCCAGCTCGTTGGTGCTCGTCGCGTTGGCGCTGGGCATCCTGCTTGTGGAGGCGCGCGCCCGCGGCCGCGCACGCTACTACCGCAGCGGGGCCGGCGCCGCCCGGCGGCCCGGCGTAGTGCGGCTGGGACGATGGCGCTGGCCGGCCCTCGCCTTCGTCGTTGCCGTCGTCGTCATCGCCCTCGCCGCGCCGATCTCGGTACTAGGCTATTGGCTGGTGCGGGGCGTCCAGGCGGGCGAGCCGCTGCTGCTAGTGGGCGATGGTGCCTTGAACTCGCTGTACGTCTCTGCCCTGGCCGCGGTCGCGACGGTGGTGGCGGCGCTGCCGGTGGCGATCCTCACCGTCCGCCACCCGAGCTGGATCAGCTCCCTGCTGGAGCGCGTCTCCTACATCGGCTTCGCGCTGCCGGGCATCGCCGTCGCGCTGGCGCTGGTCTTCTTCGGCGCTCGCTACGCGACGCCCATCTACCAGACACTAGGCCTGCTCGTCTTCGCGTACGTTGTGCTCTTCCTGCCGGTGGCGGTGGGGACGCTGCGGGCATCGCTCCAGCAGGTCCACCCCCACGTCGAGGAGGCTGCGCGCAGCCTGGGGCGATCGCCCCTGCGCGTCTTCCTGACTGTCACGCTGCCCCTGATGCGCTGGGGGATCCTGGCGAGCGCGGCAGGAGTTTTCCTGATTACGATGAAGGAGCTGCCGGTGACGCTGATTTTGAGCCCGATCGGTTTCAAGACGCTGGCCACCTCGACCTGGTCGGCGGCGTCGGCGGCGTTCTTCGCCCAGGCCGCGGCGCCAGCGCTGCTGCTCATGCTGGTCTCCTCGGTGGCGGTGGGGCTGCTCATGTTCCGGGAGCCACGCTAAGGCGATGAGCGAGATCGCGGTCCGCTGCCTCGGCCTGCGGAAAGACTATGGCGCTGCCAGGGCGGTGTCGGGGCTCGACCTTAGCGTCGAACGAGGCCATCTGCTGGCGCTGCTCGGCCCCAGCGGTTGCGGCAAGACGACGACGCTGCGGCTCATCGCCGGCTTCGAGCGGCCCGACGGCGGCACGATTGAGATCGGCGGCCGGCTTGTCGCCGGCCCGGGGGTCGCCCTGCCGCCCGAGAAGCGGCGGGTGGGGATGGTGTTCCAAGACTACGCCCTGTTCCCGCACCTGACCGTGGCCCAGAACGTCGCCTTCGGGCTATCGCGAGGGCGCGAACGGAAGGCCCGTTTGGAGGAGGTCTGCTCCCTAGTCGGCCTGCGCGGCCTGGAGTCGCGCTATCCTCATGAGCTCTCCGGCGGCGAGCAGCAGCGTGTGGCGCTGGCGCGTGCCCTCGCCCCCCAGCC
>JACZTE010000150.1 GCA_022573935.1 Chloroflexota bacterium | reverse complement strand
AGTAAAGTGAACCCGTGCCAGGTGCTGGTGGTGGGGAAACCTGACACGGGCTCTGCAGGTTCAGAGTCTCGGTAGGAGGATCCTTCCTCGATCTCAGCATCCTGCATTAGCCATTCTACGCAAACGATCTTGGGCGGTCAATTAACACACAGTTGAATAGCCGGCAACGGCCCGCTATAATAGCCGAGCTTTGAGAGAGAACGGAGAGACCCCGCCACCAGAGACGCTGCTCTGCGGTCGTTGCGCGGCGACGTACGATTCTGAGGACAATTTCTGTCGCCAGTGCGGCCTCTCCCTCACTGACGAGCGGCTCCCTTCGGTGCGCAATGGCCGGACGCTCCCGATGGCCTGGCGCCCGCCGGTGCCCGTGGCCGTCGTAAAGGGCGCGGCGTTCGTCGTTGCAGGCACGCTAGCGGAAGTTTTCCTGCGTCGCCTCGTGCGCGGCGCGGTGCGCCGCAGGCCCTGGCGGGCGAAGACGCCCGCTCGGCGGGAGCCGGCGCAGGTCGAGCCGCAAGAGACGTCCATGCCCGATGATACGCAGATGGTCAGCGAGACGCTGCTCCTGCGACGCGTTCGCTTCCGACGCTAACTTTAGAGAGACGCGAGAGACCGAGGCACAAGACCGGCGAACGTTCGGTTAAGCGCGGGTTCGGTCGCGTTCGGAGCCCCCAAGAGGGCATGGAGCCCAGCTCCTCAGCCAAGGAAGGCGATTGGGATGGTGCGTGCGCCTCTGCTCCTTGCATGCTTCCTGGCGACGCTGTTGGCGGCAGCGCCAAACCACACTGCGCGCGCCGAACAGCTTCTCGCCAACGGCGGCTTTGAGGATGGCGTCTCAGGCTGGCAGGCGACGGGCGGCTGGTGGAGTCAGGCTCCGGGCCTTGGCGTTGGCGGCAGCGCGGCCGGAGCGCTCACCATCGATCCGGGCCCGTCGGCCCGAGGCTATCAGCCGCTGTCGACTCTGCCCGGAGGTTCCTATCAGCTCAGCGGCCGGCTGCTCGCCTTCGACGGCGATGTCCAGTGGGCGCAGCTGAGCCTGGCGTTGAGAGACGATGGCGGCTCTCCGGATAGAAGGAGCGCCGGACAGCTCTTCGCGCCCGGCAGTTGGTCGGCGGCCATTGCGGTACCGTGTGGGATGGTGGTTGTTGGAGTGGAGGTGCTCGTCGGCGGGGCCGCTGGTGCTAGCGTCTACCTCGACGACCTGCGCCTGGAGCGCCTGGCGTCGGAATCATGTGCTCCCGCCGCGCCGATTCCGACCGCTACCGCGCTGCCTCCTGCGCCCACGATGCCCACTGCGACTGTGCCGCCTCCTGCGCCTGCGCCGCTGCCCACTGCGACCGCGCCACCTGCTGCGCCCGCGCCGCTGCCCACTGCCACCGCGCCGCTGCCCACTGCCACTATGCCAGCTCCTGCGGCTGGGCCGGTGCCGACAGCTACCGCACCGCCTGATGCGACGGCGACCGTGGCTGCCATCCCTTTCGCGACCACGGCTTCGCCCGCGCCGTCACACGGCCTGCTGCTCAACGGCGGCTTCGAGTCGGAGGAGGCCGGCGGTCTGGTGGGATGGCGCTCATTCGGTGGCCTGCTCACGCAGGTGGACGCGCCGGTTCGTAGCGGCCGCTTCGCCGCCCGGTTCGCTAGCGCCACGTTCGCGACCAAGTGGATCTACCAGACGGTGGCGGTTGCTCCTGCCGAGTGGTATGAGCTGGACGGCTACGTCTATATGGGCGAGCCTGGCGTGGCGCACGTCCTGCTGCGCATCTCTTGGTACGCGAGCGCCGACGCCAGCGGCAGCGCCCTCGCCACCGTCGACTCGACCATGCGACTAGAGGAGCCGGCCAGTCGCTATCGCTACCTGACCACTGGGCCGGTGCAGTCGCCGGAGGGCGCACATTCGGCGAAGGCGCGCATCCTCCTACGGCCGGCGTCGGCCGATAGCGCCGTCATCTACATCGATGACGTTACGTTCAGGCCGGCGACGCGTGGCCTAACCGAAAGCGGTGACGACGCTGCGTCATCCGCCGCCGAGTTGTCGCGGGGCGCTGCAGTCGGGCGCTCCAGTGTGCGATCGCTCGCAGACCGGACGTCGGCGGAGGTCAGCAGTGCATCCCAGGCGGACGGCACGGTGTCCTCCACCCAGTCGAACGCGTCGCTGCCGACGCCGGTGCTGCAACGCCGAGCGCAAACGCCGGCGCAGAGCGAAACGGCTGGTGACGACTCGACCGTGGTGGTCGCGGGAGCCGCGACCGCACTCGTGGCGGGAGCGATCGCGCTGGGCGGCGCGGCCTGGTACGCCCGGCGGCGCTGGCGGCGATAGGGAGCCTTATAATTGCAAGTCCAGTTGCTAGTTGCAGTGCTATTTGATAGTATTATAGCTGAACACTGTCAATTAAGCCTAGCATTGTAAGCTACCTGTATTTGCTTATCTGTGCAGATGATTGAGCTAAAAAGCAGTCCCTGTGGTCACCTGGAGCCAACAGATGAAGGTCAGTGGGCTTTTGTACCCGATTCGTTGCCTCGAGAAGTGGCGCTAGACTCTCCGCTAATCTATTTGCTCGATCGAGCCTCTCGCGGAGTTGCAACTCTAGCTGGCGTCGGAGAGACATTGCCCAATCCTCATCTTCTTATCAGGCCGTTCATCCATCGCGAAGCGGTCCTCTCATCTCGGATCGAAGGCACTCAGGCTTCACTCTCGGATGTGTACCTGTTCGAAGCATCGGGATCGCGGCGCGAAACCGGAGATGTCAGGGAGGTAGCGAATTACGTCCGTGCGCTTGAGTGCGGTCTCAACCGACTAGAGGAACTGCCGCTCTGTGTGCGGCTGGTCAATGAGACTCATGCTGAGCTGCTGCGCGACGTCCGCGGCCAGGACAAGAGACCAGGAGAACTGCGAACGCACCAGGTCTGGTTGGGCGGCGAGGGTACTCCAATTCAGGAGTCGCGATTTGTTCCGGCTCCTGCTAACTTGGTTCGTGACTTGTTCGCCGACTGGGAAGACTTTGTCAATGCGCAGCTAGATATGCCGCCGCTGATTCAATGTGCCCTCATGCATTATCAGTTCGAAGCCATACATCCATATCTGGACGGTAACGGGCGTGTTGGCCGGCTCTTGATTATTCTCTTCCTCTGCGCCAAAGGAATGCTGCCTACGCCGTTGCTCTATTTGAGTGCGTATTTCGAGCGGTACCGCGACGCCTATTACCGTCACCTCTATGACGTCAGCGCAACTGGCGATTGGAGTCCATGGCTACGCTTCTTTCTTGAGGGTGTTGTCGAACAGGCTGAAGATGCGCTCGTAAGATCAAGGGGAGTTCGCCACCTACATGAGCGATATCGCGAACTTTTGCAAGAGGAGCGTGTCTCTGGTAATGCCTTGCGGTTGCTGGACGAGCTCTTTGTTAATCCCTTCATGACAGCACCTTGGGCCCGTGAAATCCTGGGGGTCACTTATGGTGGCGCGAGATGGATCCTAAACCGGCTAACTGACGCGGGGATTCTCGAATATAGATCGGATAAGTGGCCACGAATGTATGTAGCGAGGGAGTTGCTCGACGTCATTGAGGCGCCTGTGGCAGCCGGCAGCGAACATTTGGCATTAGAGACTCAGTGACATGCGTTCGGACGTCGAGCCTGAGCAACGCGATAGCGGCCCGCCAGGGCCGCGCTACATCGCTATCGATGGGCCCAGCGCCTCGGGTAAAAGCGCGGTGGGAGGCCGGGTGGCGGAGCGCTTGGGCTATCGGTTCATCGATACGGGCATGATGTATCGGGCGATCACCTGGCTGGCGCACGAGCGACAGATCGATCTCGAGGACGACGCGGCGCTGACGCGGCTGGCGGAGAGCGTCGTGCTGACGCTGGAAGCCGATCGGGTGCGAGTGGACGGCCACGACGTGACGGACCGGCTCCGTTCGACGGAAGTAGGCAAGGCGGTGTCGCTCGTGTCTCGCGTTGCGGGCGTGCGCGAGGCGATGGTGCGGGGCCAGCGCGCGATGGCCGGCCAAGGCCGCGTCGTGATGGCCGGCCGAGATATCGGCACGGTGGTCCTGCCGGATGCCCCGCTGAAGGTCTACCTTGAGGCTTCCGCCCCGGAACGCGACCGTCGGCGGCACGAGGAGCTGCGCGCGATGGGCCGGAGCGTGACTTTACAGCAGGTGCGGGACGAGCTCGCCCATCGCGACGCTATCGATAGCGAACGCGCCGTCTCCCCCCTACGCCC
>JACZTE010000149.1 GCA_022573935.1 Chloroflexota bacterium | reverse complement strand
GGACGTCGGGGTTATCACTGACGACGTGCAGGAACTCGTCCCACTGGACGATGAAGACGCGGTTCGGCGCCGTGCCCAAGGTCTGGGCGTAGACGCGGGCGTTGGTGCCGTGGAGGGCGGTGCCGTCGAGGTCGTCCCAGAAGGGAAAGAGGCTATGGTCGCCAACGAAGGCTGACTTTGAGGGAATGGCTTCGTTGATAAAGCTTTGGCTGCTTACCGGGTCCATGTTGATGACGCCGTTGGTGGTCGGCTCCACCTCGGTGTAGTCTGTGCCTTTGAAGCTGAAGGTGAAGCCGATGGCCGGGTCGATACCCGTTTGACAGTCGTCGCAGTTCTTGAGATCGGTCAGTTCGGTCCCGGTAGTGGAGATGTCTATAAACTTGATCGACCCGCTGTCATCGAAGTTCCAGCCCGGGACCTGAGCGCTGGCCGGCTGCGCCCCATCGCTCCCGAGAAGCGTTACCAAGCCCACCGCCAGCACCGCCAGAATTATCAGCTTTCGCATCGCTCCGTCCCTGCCGAGCAACTTCTTCATGACCATCCCCTTCCCAGAAGGCAAACCACCCACGCCGCGGTCGCGGACGCCCGGCGGCAGCCTACGTGGATAGACCAATCACCTGTTGGGCGAGGACAACGTATGAAAAGCTATTCCACCAGCCTGGCTAAGGTAGCATGGGGGAGGCGCGTTGTCAAGTTTCTGGACGAGTACAGAGGCAGCCGGACGGTATCTTTGTCCGCGGCTGCTCGCTCCGTGGTAAGATCGAGGCCGTCGCAGCGAAGGAGGGACACGCATGGCAGCGATCGTCACCGAGGAGGTCTCGTTCCCGGCGAACGGGTCGGAGGCGCCGGGCTACCTGGCGCGGCCCGGCGACGGCAGCCCGCACCCGGGCGTGGTCGTCATCCAGGAGGTCTGGGGCCTCGACGAGCACATCAAGGACGTCGTCCGCCGCTTCGCCAGCGAGGGGTTCGTCGCCGTCGCGCCCGATCTCTATCGCGGCAAGGTGGCGATCGACTTCGAGGAGGCGCGCAAGATACGGATGGCGCTGGAGTTCGACCAGGCGATGCGCGACCTGCAGGGGGCGCTCGATCACCTCAAGGGCCGCGCCGATGTCGCGCCGAAGCGGATGGGCGCGATCGGCTTCTGCATGGGCGGCAGCCTCACGCAGCGGATCGCGCTGGCGTCGCCCGATCTGGGCGCGGCGGCCGCGTTCTACGGTGGCCGCGGCGCGCCGGAGCCGGAGGAGCTGGCCAACGTCCGCTGCGAGCTGCTCGCGCTCTACGGCGAGGAGGACCAGGGCATCCCGCTGGAGCGAATCGAGGCGATACGCGCCGCCCTCGAGCGCGCCGGCAAGCCGCACGAAGTCGTGGTCTACCCCGGCGCGCCCCACGCGTTCTTCAACGACACCCGTTCCAGCTATCGAGAGGAAGCGGCCAAGGACGCCTGGGAGCGGACGCTGGCGCTCTTCCGCCGCGTCCTCGTGTAAGATGAGAAGAGAGAGGAGCGTTGCGCATGTTTATCGCCATGAATAATTTTAGGGTCGGGTCGGGGCGCGAGGAAGAGTTCGAACAGATCTGGCGCGAACGAAAGTCGTTTCTGGAGGGCGTGGCCGGCTTCGTGCAGTTCGCGCTGCTGCGGGGCGACGACAAGGGCGAGTACATCAGCCACAGCGCCTGGCAGGACCGCGAGGCGTTCATCGCCTGGACGGAGAGCGAGGCGTTCACGGCCGGGCATCGCCAGGGCTCGCTGATGGGCGTCCTCGAAGGCCCGCCGGAGATCAAGCTCTACGAGGCCGTCGTCGTCGAGACGCCGGAGGGCCGCACCATCGGAGCGATCTAGGCGCCGACATTGGTTACCTGTAGGGACAGGCCCCTACAGGAATGACGTTCGGAGAGAGGACTATGAGCCGCTGGTCGAGCGAAGGAGGAGACACCCCTCCGGACGAGGGCGAAGAGGACGGCGAGGAAGAGCTGGACGGCCAGTGGGAGCTCGACCCCAACGACCCCACGCACCCGGACTACGACCTCTCGGAGTCGGCGGGCTACGCCGACTGGGAGCCCGCGCCGAAGCCGGTACTCCTCATGCGAGGCGTGATTCTGGGCTTCACGTTGCTGGTCCTCGGCGCGCTGATCATCCCGCTGCTGTTGCGGCTGCTGTAGCGAAGCCAGCGCTAGAAATCGCTTGGGCGGATGCGGTTGCGCAGCGGCCGGCCCGCCGCGAACCGGCGCAGGTTATCGAGGAACACCTCCGTGCCGCGCTCCAGGTTGAGCGGCGACCAGCCGGAGTTGTGCGGCGTCACCACCACGTTCGGCAGCGACCAGAGCTCGCTCTCCTCCGGCAGCGGCTCCTCCTGGAAGACGTCCAGGCAGGCGCCGCCGATCCAGCCCTTCTTCAGCGCCCGCAGCAGCGCGTCCTCCTGCACTACCTGCCCGCGCGAGATGTTGATCAGCCACGCTCCCGCCTGCATCGCCCGCAGCTCCTTCGCGCCGACGAGCCCTTCCGTCTCCGACGTGAGCGGTAGCGTCAGCACGACGAAGTCGGATTGGGCCAGCAGCTCGGGCAGCCGTTCCGGCGGCACCAGCTCGTCTACGTAGCGCATTCGCCGCTGTCGCCGGCGGCAGCCGACGACGCGCATGCCGAACGCCTTCGCCAGCCGCGCCACCTCGCCGCCGATCTGTCCCACGCCGACGATGCCCACGGTCTTGCCTGTAAGCTCGCCGGTCTCGATCGGCTCCCAGCGGCGCTCGCGTTGCGCCTGCGACCAATCGTCCATTCGCTTGACGACGCGCAGCATCATGGCGATGACGTACTGGGCGATCGGCTCTCTCGTGATGCCGGAGGAGTTCGTCAGGACGACGCCCCGTTCGACCAGCATGCGGAAGGCGGGGTTATCCACCCCTGCGCTGAAGGTGTGGAACCAGCGCAGGCTGGACAGCGTGAAGAGCTGCGGCAGCAGCGACCGAAAGGCACCCGTGGTCCAGAAGTCCTCCGAGAAGTAGACCACCTCCACGGCGTCCGCCTCGCCCGACCAGCCGCCGCCCTCGTTCGGCCACACGAGCTCGATCTCGGGCGAGACGGCGCGGATGCGCTCCCCGTACTGCTTGGCGATCAGTGGTGAGACGGCGACGATCATGGCAGGGGTTCCACCTCCTGGTTGGGCTTGCAGTTAGCAGTCGTGACCATCCGTGGTGCTGAAGACGACGTAACGGCTGTCCGGCGACCAGACGATTGCGGGGTCGCTCGAGTTTTGGAATAGCGTGATGGCCCCACCGGTGGCGAGCATCGTGATCTCACCTGTTGCCAGGGTTAGTAAGCGAATCCCATAGGGCTCTTCACCGCCCCCCGCATCGAATGCGACTAGACGCCCGTCGGGAGACGCCCGCGGATACACTTCACGCTCAGTCCCATCGCTGTACCTGCGGAGGTCACTGCCGTCGGCCTCAACCGTGACGACGTGATCCCTGACCCCTGCCGTGTATTCGCAACTGTCGCCGGTTGCCAGTAAGGTGTGGCTGGTTCCAAGCCATGAATGTGGTTCCGCATGGGGCACAAGCACGTCGCTTCTCTCGCCACGCATGTCGATAATCAGCGTGGAAGAGCTGTCCATGTACAGCGAGTTAGCCAAAAACCGATCGTCGGCGGACCAGGCGACAGGCCGGGCTCGCGTGTCCCTCGTATTGACGACCGTGTCGGTGCCGGCGTTGAAATCGCGCACACGCACTTCGAAGGGGCCGGGATCCGCAGGATCTGGGCGCGATGGGCCGTAGGCCAAACGGGCGCCGGTACTGGACCACACTCCCGACCACGTAGAGATGCGCTCCGTGAGACCCGAATCGCGCTTCCACACGAGCACTTCACGCTCGCCGGCGGACCCAACGACGAAGGCCAGGTAGCGACCGTCGGCGGACCAACCGATGACCGACCTGGCCGGCTCATCCAGCTCGGCGATGATGTCGCCCGTCTTCATGTCGGTAATAAGGCCGCTAGCGCGGGCCAGGAGCTCTCCATTGGACGACCAGCCTGCGGAATGCCAGATTGCTGAGGAAGTGGAGAGCTCGAGCGTGGAAGTTTCACGAAGTGGCTCTCCCGGCGCTCCACGATAGAGCGTGGACCTCGTCCCATCGGTCACGGTCACCAGCGCCTCTCCATCGGGCAACCATGCCGCGAGCCGGCTACCGATCTGGGAAGGTCGCCGCTCTCCCGGATTCTTGAGTTGCCAGATCTCG